>JANLUN010000093.1:0-1767 GCA_031363505.1 Planctomycetota bacterium
GCCACGCGTCGAGCGGCCTCTTGCTCGCGGCCGCGTACATCGCGCTGCGCCACACCGGCTACCGCCGCTTCTTGATCGACGAGCTCAAGCGGACGCTGCCCGTGTGGAAGAAGGAGTTCTACGAGGGCGGCCATCATTGGATCGGAGACAGATCGTGAAGACGGGCGTGATGGAGGTGACGCTCGTCCCCGTGACGGGCTTCCAGCAGAACTGCAGTGTGCTCCGCTGCTCGCGCACCGGTCGCGGCGCGGTCGTCGATCCGGGCGGCGACTTGGATCGCGTGATGTCGGCGATCACGAGGACGAAGACGGAGATCGCGCTGATCTTGCAGACGCACTGTCACGTCGATCACGCGGGGCAAACGGCGGCGATGAAACGACGCCTGCGGGTTCCGATCGAAGGTCCGCACGAGGACGACCGCTTCTGGATCGAAGCTCTGCCAGAAGCCGCGCGGATGTTCGGTCTCGAGCCCGCGGAAGTGTTCGAGCCCGATCGCTGGCTCGTCGGCGGCGACACCGTGCAGTTCGGCGACGTCGTGCTCGAGGTGCGCCACTGTCCAGGTCACACGCCGGGGCACGTGGTCTTCTTCGAACGCGAGTCGAAGATCGCGATCGTGGGCGACGTGCTCTTCAAAGGCTCCATCGGACGCACGGACTTCCCGCGCGGCGACCAGGGCACGCTGATTCGCTCGATCCAGACGGAGCTCCTGCCGCTCGGCGACGACGTCACGTTCATTCCGGGACACGGACCGACTTCGACGTTCGGCGAGGAACGACGCACGAATCCGTTCTTGCTGCGAGCGCAGCGCGCTCGCTGACGCATCTCGCGTCCTAGCGGCATCGTTCGAACGGGACGTTCCAGGACTGCGGCTCGTTCGAGTACGCTCCCGCGCTTCGGCCGACCTACTTCGAAGGAGAGGATCCCATGAATCGCTATGGAGCAGAGTTTTTCGGAACGTTCTGGCTGGTGCTCGGTGGCTGTGGAAGCGCGGTCCTGGCGGCGGCGTTTCCGGAAGTCGGCATCGGTTTGCTCGGCGTCTCGCTCGCGTTCGGATTGACCGTGCTGACGATGGCGTACGCGATCGGCCACATCTCCGGCTGCCATCTCAATCCGGCGGTCTCGATCGGGCTCTGCGCGGGCGCGCGTTTCCCCGCGAAGGATCTGCCCGCGTACATCGTCGCGCAAGTCGCGGGTGCAATCGCCGCGGGAGCCGTCCTCTACACGATCGCGAGCGGCCGCGCCGGATTCGACGTCGCCGCGGGCTTCGCGTCGAACGGGTACGGGGCACATTCGCCGGGGCAGTATTCGTTCACGGCGGCGCTCGTGTGCGAGGTTGTGATGACCGCGATGTTCTTGCTCGTGATCCTCGGTGCGACCGACAAGCGCGCGCCGCAAGGTTTCGCGCCTCTCGCGATCGGCCTGTGCCTCACGTTGATCCACTTGATCAGCATTCCCGTGACGAACACGTCGGTGAATCCCGCGCGCAGCACCGGCGTCGCGCTCTTCGTCGGCGACTGGGCCGTGGCGCAGCTCTGGCTCTTCTGGGTTGCGCCGATCGGCGGAGCGGTGCTCGGTGCGATCGTGTACCGCGCCATCAGCGGCTCGCGAGCCACGTGAGCGGTGGGAAGTTCGACGCGGCGCACGCGGATGCCGCCGCGGAGGCGCGTCGCAAGGTCGGTTAAACGAGATGGCGCCGCGCTGATCGGCGCGGCGCCATCCATCAAGAATCTCTAGGACTCAACCGATCACGGTTGCCACTTCACGGAC
>JANLUN010000102.1:0-13356 GCA_031363505.1 Planctomycetota bacterium
GCAAGCGGCCCGCGCTCTCGAGCACCGGCGCGCCGCCGAGATACTCCGCGAGCCGCTCATGCGCGATCGTCGCGGACATCACGACGATCTTGAGGTCGGCTCGCGCGTCGATCTGAATCTTGCGGACCAAGGCGAGCGCGAGATCCGTGTCGAGGCTGCGCTCGTGGAACTCGTCGAACACGACCGCGCCGACGTGCTCGAGGAATGGATCGTCTTGCAGCATCCGCACGACGAGACCCTCGGTTACGACGAGGATGCGTGTGCGCTGCGACGCTTGGCGATCGAAGCGCACGTGAAAGCCGACCTCGTCGCCGAGCCGCGTTCCCCGCTCGAACGCCATGCGCCTCGCCGCAGCGCGCGCCGCGAGCCTCCGCGGCTCGAGCATCAGCACCAGCCCGCGTCCGGCGAGGTTCGCGTCGACGAGAAGCTGCGGCACGCGCGTCGTTTTCCCCGCGCCCGTCGGCGCGCGCACGATCGCCGACGGATGCGTGCGCAGTGCGCGCTCGAGCTCGGGCAAGAGGGCGTCGATCGGGAGTGCGTCGCGGTCCATCGTGCCGGAGTATCGCAGGTTTCGGTCGATGGTCGGCTGCGTGGAATCGGGCTATACTTCCCGCCCTCCCCATGGCGATTCGCACGCTCGATCCAACTCTTCGTCTTCCTCATTGGGCCCTCGTGATCGCGATGTGCGTCGCCGGACTTTCGGCGTGCAGCGATTCCGGACCTGTCGTGCGAGCGCGCCGCGTCGTGCTCATCACCTGCGACACGCTGCGCGCTGACCGCCTCGGCGCGTACGGCTACCCTCTACCGACGAGCCCCGAGGTCGATCGCTTTGCGCGCGAGTCGATCGTTTTCGAGGAGGCGTACACGACCGCGCCGTGGACCGGACCCGCGCTCTCGAGCTTGCTCACCGGCCGCATGCCCGAAGAGGTCGGCGTCGGGCGCGGCAATCGCTTCTACATGCCCGCGGACGTGCGGACGCTCGCAGAGGCCGTGTTCGATGGCGGCATTCCGACCGGAGCCGTCGTGTCGAACTGGGTGCTGCGCCGCCCGTCGCCGTCGCGTGGCGATGTCGGCGTCGCGCAGGGCTTCGTGCACTTCGACGATGAAATGAAGAGCGCGGAACCGAACCGCGAAGCGTTCGAGCGCGACGCCGAAGGCACCACCGACGCGGCGATCCGCTGGCTCGACAAGCAGAAACAGGCGAACACCGATCGCTTCTTTCTCTGGGTCCATTACCAGGATCCGCACGGCCCGTACTCGCCGCCGCCCGAGAACGCACGCGCGTTCGAACGTCCGCTGACTTCGGAAGCCGACGTTCCGATCGGCGAAACGAACTCCGGCAAGGATCAGATCCCGAAGTATCAAGCGGTCGCGGGGCAAACGCAGCCCGAGTCGTACCGCATCCGCTACGACGGTGAGGTGCGCACGTTCGACCAAGGCTTCGGCCGGCTCATCGAGTGGCTCAGGAAAAGCAATTGGTTCGACGACGCGCTGATCGTGTTCACCGCCGACCACGGTGAATCGCTCGGCGAGCACGGATACTGGTTCTGTCACGGCGAGAACCTGAACCGCGAAGTCGTGCGCGTTCCGTTCGTCGTGCACTTTCCGAAAGACGCGACGCATCCGATCGCGCGCCCGGCCGGGGGTTATCAGCGCTTCGCGCCGATCGTCGGACACCTCGACCTGTGGCCCACGATCATCGATGCGTTCGGCTTGACGCCGACGCCTAGTCGCGGCGTTTCACTCTTCAACGAGCGCTTGCCCCCGGGGCGCATCATGCCGCAGAGCTACGGTGCGCTCGACGGGCCGACGTACTGGCGCGGCATCAGCGACGGTCGCTATCACCTGATCGCGGCTGACAAGGAGCCGGTGCGCCTCTACGACATCGTCGTCGATCCGGGCGAGATGAACGACATCGTGGGCGCGCAGCCCGTCGTCGCGCGCCAACTCACCGAAAAGTACCGCGCGTTCCTCGAAGCCAACGCCGTCATGCCGCAACAGGGCATCGAGATGGATGCGGCGGCACAAAAAGGCCTCCACGGACTGGGTTACACCGGCGGCCAGTAGCCGGCGACTCGATGAGCTCTCGCTCGCCGTCGATCTCGGTCGTGATTCCGGTCTACAACAGCGAGGCGCTGTTGCGTCCACTGGTCGCGCGACTCGAACCGGTTCTCGCGGCGAACGCTTCACGCTACGAGCTCATCCTCGTCAACGACTGCAGCCGCGACGGCAGTTGGCAGGTGATCGAAGAGCTTGCACGCCAACACCGTTGGATCCGCGGCGTGCACTTGATGCGCAACTACGGCCAGCACAACGCCGTCTTGTGCGGCATCCGCGGCGCGACGTGTGAGCTCGTCGTGACGATGGACGACGATCTGCAACACCCTCCCGAGGAGCTACCGCGACTCGTCGACGCGCTCGGTGACGACGGCGACGTCGTGTACGGTAGGCCGCAGCACGAACAGCACGGCTTCATGCGCGACCTGGCGTCCCAGATCACGAAGTTCGCGCTGCAGAAGGCGATGAGCGCCGAGACCGCGCGCAACGTGAGCGCGCTGCGCGTGTTTCGCACGCAGTTGCGCGACGGCTTCGCGAACTACCGCGGTCAATTCGTGTCGATCGACGTGCTGCTGACGTGGAGCACGACGCGGTTCAAGGCGATCCAAGTGCGGCACGATCCGCGCAAGGTCGGCGTCTCGAACTACACCGTCCGCAAGCTCATCACCCACGCCATGAACATGATGACGGGGTTCAGCACGTTCCCGCTGCAGATCGCGAGCCTCGTCGGCTTCGCGTTCACCGTGTTCGGCATCGGCGTTTTGCTCTTCGTCCTCGTGCGGTACATCCGCGACGGCAATCCGGTGCAAGGATTTCCCTTCTTGGCGTCGATCATCGCGATCTTCTCGGGGGCGCAGCTGTTTGCGCTCGGCATCATCGGCGAGTACTTGGCGCGCATGCACTTTCGCATGATGGACCGGCCGACGTACGCGATACGGACCACGACTCAGAACTCGACACAGCCCGCGATCTCATGAGCGAAGTCTTCAACGCCGAAGCAGTCCGCAAGTACTGGACGGAGCAAGCGCTCCTCCACGGCCAATCGCCGTCCGCGTCGTGGTCCGATCAACCGGTGATCGAGGCCGAGGTGCGCACGATCGTCGGATACTTGAACGACGGCGACCACGTGCTCGACATCGGCTGCGCGAACGGTTGGTCGAGCGTGCAGTGGGCGTTGAAACGGCGCGTCCAAGTGCGCGGCATCGACTACATCCCCGAGATGATCGCAGAGGCGCGGCAGCGCGCGCTGGGCCTTCCCGACGCGTTGAAAAAGCGCGTCGAGTTCGCGGTCGGCGACATCACGAAGCTCGACGAGCGCGACGACGCGTACAACAAGCTCGTCGTGATCCGCGTCGTCATCAATCTCTCCGAATGGGCGCGCCAACGAACGGCGCTGCGCGAGTGCGCCCGCGTCATGAAGCCGGGCGGGCTCCTCCTGCTCTCGGAAGCGACGACGCAGGGTTGGGAGCGGCTGAACAAGCTGCGCGTCGAGTGGGACCTCGCCCCCATCCCCATGCCGCCCTTCAATCTCTATGTCGACCAGGACCAAGTGATCGAGGCGGTCGCGCCCGAACTCGAGCTCGTCGAGATCTCGAACTTCGCGAGCACGTACTACGTCGGATCGCGAGTCCTCAAGCCGCTCTTGATCCGAGCCCTCGGATCGAAGCAGGATGTCTCCGACCCGACGATGGAATGGAATCGCTGGTTCGCACAGCTCCCACCGGCCGGCGACTACGGCACCCAGAAGCTCTTCGTGTTCCGCAAGAAATGAAGTACACGATTCCGTTCAATCGTCCGGCGCCCGCGGGCAACGAGCTCACGTACATCGCGCAAGCCATCGAGCGCGGCGGCCTGTCGGGAGACGGTCCTTTCACGAAGGCGTGTCACGCGCTCCTCGAGAAGAGCCTCGGCGTTCCGAAGGCGCTGCTCACGACGAACTGCACGCATGCACTGGAGATGTCGGCGCTGCTTCTCGACCTGAAGCCCGGCGACGAAGTGATCGTCCCGTCGTTCGCGTTCGTCACGACCGTCAATGCGTTCGTGGTGCACGGCGCGACGCCGGTGTTCGCCGACGTGCGGCCGGACACGCTGAACTTGGACGAGCGCCAGCTCGCACGCCTAATCACGCCGCGCACGCGCGCCGTCGTGCCGCTCCACTACGCCGGCGTGTCGTGCGAGATGGATCCGATTCTCGCGCTGGCCGCGAAGCACGGGATCACCGTGATCGAGGACAACGCGCACGGTCTCTTCGCGAAGTACCGCGGGCGCTACCTCGGCACGATGGGCGCTCTCGGTACGCAGAGCTTCCACGAGACGAAGAACTTCACGTGCGGCGAAGGCGGCGCGCTCTTGATCAACGATGCGCGCTTCATCGAGCGCTCGGAGATCCTGCGCGAGAAAGGCACGAATCGCAGCCGCTTCCTGCGCGGTCAAGTGCACAAGTACACGTGGGTCGACGTGGGTTCGAGCTACTTGCCGTCGGACATCCTCGCCGCGTATCTCTTGGCGCAGCTCGAAGCGCGCGAGCAGATTCAAGCGCAGCGGCGCGCGGTCTGGGGCCGCTATGCGGAGGAACTCGCGAGCTGGGCGAAGTCGACCGGCGCGACGCTGCCGACCGTGCCTTCGCACTGCGAGCAGGCGTACCACATGTTCTACGTGCTGCTCGCGTCGACGGCGCAACGTGAAGCGCTGATCCACCACCTCGAGCAGCGCGGCATCGCAGCCGTCTTCCATTATCTACCGCTGCACATCTCCGAGATGGGCCGCAAGCTCGGCGGCAAGGACGGCGATTGCCCCGTGACCGAGGACATCTCCGCGAGACTCCTGCGCCTGCCGTTCCACAACCGGCTGACGGCGCACGAGCAGGGCCAAGTGATCGCGGCCGTTCAAGAGTTCCGCTGAGCCCGCGTCCGCGCACCGGACGCCGGACCGACATGAAGCAGAAGAGCTGGATCCTGCGCGGTCTTTACTGGGCCCGGGATCTGCGCTCGCGCGCGCTCTTCGAAGCGCTGCGCACGCACTGCCGCGGAGACGTGCTCGACGTCGGTGGCTGGGACTTCTTTCTCACGGCGCAACGTGAGCGCATCGCGTTCGACCGCTGGACGACGCTCGAGTCCGATCCCGAGCGCTTGCTCGAGGTCGCCGATCCGCGCGTGACGGTCGTCCACGGTGACGGGTGCGCGATGGAGTTCCCGGCTGCGCGGTTCGACACCGTGCTCAACGTTCAAGTGCTGGAACATGTGTTCGAGCCGATCCGCATGGTCGAGGAGATGGCGCGCGTGCTGCGGCCCGGCGGCGCGCTCGTGATGCTGATCCCACAGACGTCGACGACGCACCTCGCGCCGCACTACTACTCGAACTTCTCGCGCTACTGGATCGAAGCGGCGCTCGAGCGCGCAGGCCTCGAGCGCGTCGAACTGCGGCCACTGGGTGGAATCTGGTCGTCCGCAGCGTCACACCTCGTCTTCTTCTTCCTGCAGGCGGCGCGCGTGTCAGGCATGACGTCGCCTGAGTGCCGCCGCAACGCGCTCTACTACGTGCTGCTCCCGTTCATGGTCGTGTACGCGATCGTGAACATCCCGCTGTGCCTGATACTGGCGCTGGGCGATCTCACGGAAGAGCCGAACAACCACCTCGTCGTTGCGCGGAAGAGATGATGCGCCGCGTGGAGTGCGAGAAGGCGACAGGATCGTCAGAGACCTGCCGGCTGTCGCTGACCCTGGAATTGACTGTCGTTTCGGAACGGCACTCCGCGAACTTCCTCGACGATGAGCTGACAGATCGGCATGTGAGGTCGCAGCAGGATTGAGTAGGGACCCAGGTTCATGATCTCGAGCGTGATCACGCCCCTGTAACCTGCGTGAATCGTCGGCGCTGTGAAATGCACGAGCAGACCGCAACGCGCGTAGGAACTCCTACCCTCCACCCTGGCCGCTAGGCTCTTGTCGCCACTTTCGGAGAACGGCAACTCGATCGTCTCGTGCGTCCGGCCAAGAATGAACCGATTCGGCGCCAGCGCGAGCGGTTGGTCCTCGGTCAACTCTCGCGGCTCCATCACAGCGGCCAAGTGCCGGAAGCTCCCCCGTTCGAGAGAATCATGCGCCGAGCGGAACAGTCTCCCTCGTGGTCGTCGGAATTACTGCCCACGTCCCGCCGTTGGCATCGACGATCGTGACGAGGACTTCACCTCGGTTTCCTTCATGCCTGCGCACCGCGTCCCGGCCTACGAAGAACGATCGGTCGTCGATCTCGACGACTAGCTCGTCGCTGAACATGCCGGGGTAGACCTCGCAGGGTATCCACCGCTTCTGTTGGTCTTGCATAGGTGCTTCGCTCCGCGGGATGGCGTTCCAGGCGACGCAAGTAGACGCGCCGACGTTGACGACGGTAACCAAGAAAGTGTCGACAGATCAACACCATGACGCGCTGCGCCACGATGCCCGCGAGTTGCGCTCGGCGCGACACTCGAGGCGTGCGTTGGTGTAGACTCGACCTCGGCATGTCATCCAAGGCAGGGAGCATCGTTTCGATCCGAGTGCTGCGTTCGTGCGTCACTCTGTGCGCGCTGATCGCGCTCTGGAGCTGCTCGAAACCGCAGCCGAACATCGTGATCATCGTGCTCGACACGGCGCGACCCGACTATCTTTCGGCGTATGGACATCCGCGTCCGACGTCGCCGTACCTAGAGACGTTCGCGAAGCAAGGCACGCGCTACGACCGCGCGTACTCCGTGTCCAACTGGACGCTGCCTTCGCACGGCTCGATGTTCAGCGGCCGCCGGCCCGAAGCGCATGGCGCGACGCAAGCCAACCCGAAGATCTGCGACGCCGTGCCGATGATGGCTGAGAAGCTCGCGCACGCCGGCTACCAGACGACCGGATTCAGCAACAATCCGTGGGTCGCGAAGCACACCGGGCTCGCGCGCGGTTTCGCGGACTTCGACGAGAACGCGAACTTGAGCACTCCGTTCGCATCCAATGCCGACGAAGTGCACAAGACGGTCGTCGCGATGAAGGCTTGGTTCGAGCAGAAACGCCAGGAGGACAAGCCGTTCTTCGCGTTCGTGAACCTGATCGAGCCGCACATGCCGTACACGCCGCCGTGGGAGTTCGCCGAGCCGTTCCTCGCATCGAAGGACGCGTACGAGACCGCGATCGAGCACTTCTTCCCCGACCCGCGCCCGATCGCGATCGCGAACCGGCACTACTCGAACGTCGATCCGCTGACGCCGGACGAATGGACCACGCTGCGCGCGCTCTACGAAGGCGAGCTGCTCCTCGTCGACGAGATCACGCGCCAGCTCATGGAGATCGTCGACGCGCACAGCGATCCGAAGGAGACATTCGTCTTCATCGTGTCCGACCACGGCGAGAACATCGGCGACCACGGCCACCTGACGCACATCTTCAATCTGTACGACAGCAACTTGCGCATCGTGTGCTTGACGCGCGGGCCTGGCTTCGTCGCTGGCGCGGACGACGATCACCTCGTGCAGATCACGGACATCTACCCGACCGTGATGAAAGCGGCCGGGCTCTCCGTCGAATCGAATTGCGACGGGCTCGATCTGCGCGGCGAGCTGCCGGTCAATCGAACGCTCACGGCGTGGCAGGACGTTCCCGTGGCGACGATGAGCACGTTCACGAGTGAAGTGAAGGAGAGCGGCAATCTCGATCGCTACAACCGCGAGCTCTTCGCCGCCATCGGCCCGCGCTTCAAGGCCATCCGCGGCTCGGACGATTCGCAAGAGCTGTACGACCTCCGCGGCGATCCGAGCGAGCTGGTCGCGCTCGACGCGCAGATGATCGGCGCCACCGTGTTGAAGGCGCTGCTCGACACGATCACGGCCGCGAGCGGGGTGAAGCGCGTTTGCTCGACAGGCGCGACGCTCGACCCAGCCGCGCGCGACAGGCTGAACGGTCTCGGCTACATCGGCGACGAAGAGGACGAGAAGGCCAACGAGAACGCGAACGAGAAGGTCGACGAGAGGCCGGCCGACTCACCGCGCTGACGCAACGCCTGGGTTGCCGGCGCACTGCGCGTGTCGCTAACGCGACGTCCGCGTCACTCTTCCTTCAATGTCACCGGCACGACGATCGATTTTCCGTCGCGCACGACTTCGAGCTTCAACGTGTCGCCTGGACGGTGCTCGCCGAGGATCTCCTGCACGTCGTCGGGAGTGCGCACCGCTCGGCCGTCGATCGTGGTGATGACGTCGGCGCGCACGGTGTCGTCCGGCGCGAACTCGAGCGAGCGCAATCCCGCGGACTCCGCGGCAGTGCCCGGATACACCGTCTCGACGACGAGCCCGGGGATGCCGACGTACGATGCGACTTGGCGCGACGCGAACCGGACTCCGAGCTTCGGCGGCTCCCAGCGGCCGTAGCGAATGAGCGCGGGCACGACGCGGTTGATCGAAGTCACAGGCACCGCGAATCCGACGCCGACGTTCGCGCCCGTCACGCCCGCGATCGCGGTGTTCATGCCGATGAGACGTCCCGCGCTGTCGAGCAGCGGACCGCCGGAGTTACCTGGATTGATCGCGGCATCGGTCTGAATCACGCCGCGGATCGCGCCGCCGGACACCGAGGCAATCTCGCGATCGATGCCGCTGATGATGCCGGTCGTGAGCGTGTGATCGAGCCCGAACGGGTTGCCGATCGCGAACACTTTTTGGCCGACGACCAGATCCTCCGAGCTTCCGATCGGAATCGGCGTCAGCTTGCCGCGCGGCGACTCGATCTTGAGCACGGCGACGTCGTAGTCGGGATCGATGCCGACGAGCGTCGCCTCCGCTTGCGAGCGATCGTCCAGCGTCACGAGCGCGCGCGTCGCGCCTTGGATGACGTGGTAGTTCGTGACAATGTAGCCGCGTTCGTCCCAGACGAAACCCGAGCCGCTCCCCTGCGGAATCTCGACCGCGCGCAGGCGGAATCTTTCACGCGCGAGGCGCCGCTCCCACGTCACGATGTGCACGACCGACGGAGACGCCGAACGGAAGAGCTCGATGGTCGACTGCTCGTCCTGCGCGAGGTCGCCGCGCGCGGTCACCAAGCGCGGCTCGGAACGCGGGTCGTTCACGCTCTTCACGAGCGGCGCGAGGAACTGCCACGCGAAATAGAACGCGACGATCCCAATCACGAGCAGGAGCGCCCAGGGACTGCACGAGAGGAGCGGCGGACGATTCGAGCGGGCCATCGGCCTTAACGTAGCGCGCGGATCCGCGAACGGAACGTGCGAATGTGTGGGCTCGTACCGCGCGCGGTTTCCGAGTTCCGACGCTCCTCACGGGAGCGCACGGTGTCTAGCATCTTGAGCCCCCGCTCGCGGCTCCGCCCGCGAATCGACACGATGCTCCCCGCGCTCTTACCCACCCCGTTCCCGCTGCCGATGCCGCCCGCCGCCGAGACTCTGGGCAGCGTCTTGCCGATCTGGACGGTGCTGCCGTTCGCCGTGCTGCTCGCGTCGATCGCGATCCTGCCGCTGGTCGCTCCCAATTGGACCGCGCACAACAAGAATCGCGCGCTCGTGAGCGGCGGCCTCGCGATCCCGCTCGCGCTGTATCTGCTTTTCGCGCACGGCCACTCCGGTCAACATGCGCTGCTCGAGGCGGTGCTCGACTACGCGTCGTTCCTGGCACTGCTCTTTGCCTTGTACGTGATCTCGGGCGGGATCTACATCCGCGGATCGCTGGCCGGATCGCCGCTGTCGAACACGGCGATCCTGGGTATCGGAGCGTTGATCGCGAACGTGATCGGCACGACGGGCGCTTCGATGGTGCTCATCCGTCCGCTCCTGCGAGCCAATCAGACGCGCGTGCGCAAAGTGCACATCGTCGTGTTTTTCATCTTCGTCGTGTCGAACTGCGGTGGATTGTTGACGCCGCTCGGCGATCCGCCGCTGTTCCTCGGGTTCCTCAAAGGTGTGCCGTTCGAATGGACGCTGCAGCTGTGGAAGGAGTGGCTTGCGGTCAACGGCGCGCTGCTCGTCGTTTTCCACTTCTACGATTCGTACGTCATCGACAAAGAAGAGCTCGCCCGGCCTGGAGCGCAGCTCGAGGAGGCGCTCCAGCACGAACGCATCGGCATCGACGGCGGGATGAACATCGTGTGGCTCGTCGGCGTGATCCTGGTGATCATCGCCCGCGGGCAGGGATTCGGAACAGCGAGCGGGAATTGGACGTTCGGCGTGCAGGAAGGACTCATGCTCGTGCTCGCGTGCACCGCGTACGCGACGACGCGTCCAAGCGTGCGAGCCGCGAATCGCTTCACGTTCCATCCGATCATCGAGGTCGCCGTGTTGTTCGCCGGCATCTTCGTCACGATGGTCGCACCGCTCGCGATCCTGAACGCGCGCGGCAGCGAGCTCGGGATCCACGAGCCGTGGCAGTACTTCTGGGCGACGGGCGCACTGTCGAGCTTCCTCGACAACGCGCCGACGTACTTGGCCCTGGCGGCGACGGCGTGCGGGCAGGCGGGAGTGAGCCTCGACAGCCCGCGTTATCTCGGCGACTTCCTCGCGGCAGCGCCGGGCGACGCCGCACTCCTCGCCGCGATCTCGTGCGGCGCGGTGTTCATGGGCGCGATGACGTACATCGGCAACGGACCGAACTTCATGGTGAAGGCGATCGCGCAGGAGGACGGCGTCAAGATGCCGACGTTCCTTGGGTATATGGCGTGGTCGGTGTGCATCCTGATCCCGCTGTTCGTCGGGGTGACGTTCGTGTTCTTCGGGTAGGCAGGCCTCTGACGCCTGCGGTCCACATCCAGCGGCGCGAGGTCCGTCTCGCGGAACGAGTGCGCTCGGGGCAGGTCGGTGGCCGTCGGGCTCGCCGCACGTCATGCGCGGCGAGCCGACGACAGCGTCAGACTACGGCCAAACGACTTGTATCCCGTTCGACCAGTTCGTCGTCGCAGCGGTGCAGAAGTTGGCGAGCGTGCTGCGATAGAAGAGCTGGTAGTACGCCGTCTGCCCCGGCGGCTGTGCGGTCTGAATCGACACGGCGTTCGTCTGCACGGTATTCGGGTACGTCCAGTAGCCCTGCGGGGCACCATTCGTTGCTGCGTAGTGAGCGCCAAACCGAATCAGCTGGCCGTCGGCGCAGCGGACTCCATCGGCAGAAGCAACACCGCCCGCTGCGTTCGCGTCACCTTTCAGCATCAAGCCGAAGCCCACGTACACCGAGCTGACGTAGACACCGAACCTGACCGAATCCGGTGCAGTCGCGCCCGTCGCGCTCAGCAGCGCACCGTCTAGATTCTGCGGATTGGCGCAACCATGGCCGAGAGCCGCGGGCGGATTCGGCACGGTGTTCGGCAGAGCGCACGGGCAAGCGGTCGGCAACGATCCGTCGCCGAAGCAGAACGATGTGCCGAGCTCGATGACGGGCGCAGTCGAGGATGTAGGCGGACCGAACCAACCACCGCCCGGAGGATCCATGCGCAGTACGTCATCGGTCTGCGTCAGCAACAACGAAGGAAACGAACCGCCGCTCCACACGTTCGGATCCACGGCGATGAAATCGCCGCGCGTGCCGCCCGTCGCGATCTGGTTGGTGACCCCAGGATGGGGGCCGTCGGGCAGGCCAAACTCCCAAACATCGCCATCGCAGCAGTTGACGTAGATGTATCCAGTGAGCGTGCCGAGTCCGATCGCAAGGCCGTCCGGCAAATCAAAACCAACTGGAGTCGTCGACTCCCAAATCAAGAGCTTGGTGGTCGTGTTGTACGCACGGATCACGTCGTCGGACGGAAGGGCGACGTAGACAGTTGCGCCACTGGGGCTGAAGGCAATCCCATCAACGTCCTTGCCTGTGTTCTTGAAGAGCGTCTTTGAGTTTGTCTGTGGATCGACGTCCCAAATCCTCTGAGTTCCATCGGTGGCGAACAAGTGACCGGTCAGTGGGCCGACGGCTCCCAGAGGAGGAGGAGGATAGGGAGCCAATCCAAAGGGGTCGCTCATGCTGACGATCGTTTGAAGGACGACCCCGTTGCGATCGATTTCGACGATCTGGTTCGCCGTGGTCTGGCCCATGTAGAAGTGGTAGTCGCTTCCGACCTGAATCTGCGCCAATCCGGTCGCGTCTCCGAAAGCATAATTCGCAACCACAAGACCCGGTGTCGCGACTTGGTTGTCGGCGTGGCTCGGAAATCGGTAGAGCATGCTTCCCGCACCCGCGAAGTCGTGGTCGGTGACGAGAACTTCGCCGAGTGTCGTGTACGCGATGCCGATGGGGCCGACGTTGGCGGTGTTTGAGAATCCCGACGCGAATGTCGTGAGCGTGAAGCCACGAAGGGTCCCCGCCGGCGTGATCGTCATCCCGGAAGTCATGGCCTCCGACGCTCCGGCGAGCGCAAGGAATGCCAGTCCCGCCGCTGCCGGTCGGCGTGACCATGAACGGTGTGAAGTCATGTGTGTGGTGCTCCGCTTCTTCATGAACTGCTGACTCTGCGTGAGATGGGTGAGCCGGTTTTCAGCCAGCCGGACGCGCAAATGTGACAGACGCTAGTTGTCGCGACTCGGAGGCAGCGGACACGAATCGCGAGAATCTCGTGCGGCGTACGGATGGAGGGCGGAGTGTCGTCTGCTCGCAGCCGAGGCCAGACGGCCACCCGCGCGATTCCGGCCGCGCGAAAGCGCGTCGCTACTCGTGCCAGACCGAGACGAATGCCGGCTGCTCCCGCAGTCGCGCGCGCAGTCGCTGCCAGCGTTTTCCGGCAGCTTCCTCGGTGATGCCGAGCTGCTTCGCCGCTTCAGCCAACGGACGCTCCTCCAACCCGTGCAATAGGACGAGCTGCCGCTCGTCCGCGGGCAACTCCAAGATCACCGACAGCAATCGAGCGAAGCCATCGTCGCGAGCGGCTGCGCGCGAGATGCTGGTCACCGAATCGGGACATTGATCCAGCTCGAAGGCATTCCCGACGCCGCGTTGATTGCGACCGCGCGCATCGCGTCGCAACGCCTCGAGCAGCACGTTCTGCGCGATCCCCAAGACCCAGTAGCGGAAGCCAGCGCCATCGGGCATGCGCGCGAATGTTTCCAGCGCGCGCGCCCACGTCTCCTGCACGATGTCTTCGACGTCGATCCGACCATGGGGGAGCCCAGCAACGCGCAAGCGAACCCATGCGACCAAACCAGGCACGGCCCTGGCGTAGTCGCGCTCGAACTCGCTCGCCGCTCCCGATTCTGCGGCCCGTACGGTGACGAGAAGCCCGTCGGGATCGGCGGGGTTGCGTTGCGCGAACGGATCGATGGCGACGTTCATGATGTCCACGGATCAATCGACGACGATGGAGCGCT
>JANLUN010000148.1:0-7681 GCA_031363505.1 Planctomycetota bacterium
GACTCGACGATGTGCTCGCGGGCTCCGGCCCGTAGAACAGCCGCGCGATGCTCCCCGGCGTCGCGCCCGTGACCTGCACGGAAAAGTCGTTGAACGAAACGCGCGGATTCCCCTGCGTCGACAGGCGCGCCGAGACGCCGGACGGCATCGCCGTCCCGACTCCATAGAAACGCGGCGCCGGAATCTCCGTCATGCACGCGAGCGACCGCCACGCGTTGAGTCGGCCGAACCCGTAATAGTTGTCGCGGCCGGGAGTGTCCGTGGCTCCGCCGACTTCGTCTTCCGCACCAAGGCGCAGCAGCTCGTATGCGCGATCGTGCGTGAGCGCAGGATCCTTCGCCTTCATCAAGCACACGATCCCCGCGGCGATCGGTGCAGAAGCAGACGTGCCTGAGAATTCTCCGCCGCCGTCGAACGCGTACCACACGGTCACCACGCGGTGGCCGGGTGCGACGAAGTCGAGCGCACTCCCCGTCCCGGAATAGGACGCCCGCCCGTCGTTGGACGTCGTCGCGCCGATCGACATCACGTTCGGGCTCGCACCGGGCCACGAATGACTCGCGTCGTTCAAGCCGCCGTTGCCTGCCGCTGCGACCAGGATGCAGCCCGCTTGGCGCGCGGCTTTGATCGCAGTTTGCAGCGACATGTTCGCCGGGTAATCGATCAGCGACATCGAGACGACGTCGGGAGCTCGCTGCGCGCAATAGTTCAAGGCTTGCACGAGGTCGAACACCGTGCCGAAGTCCTCCGTGATCACGCGCACGGGCAGGATCCTGCACGCGCCGTCGACGCCCGCGATCGAGAACGCGTTGTCCGTGTTCGCCGCGGCGAGCCCCGCGCACGAGCTGCCGTGCGATTGGAAACCCGGCCCTGTGCTCGGGTCGGCGTCTTCGTCGACGAAGTCGTAGCCTGCGATCTCGCGGCCCACGAAGTCCGGATGAACGGGATCGATGCCGCTGTCGAGGATCGCGAGCACGACTTCTGCATCACCCTGCGAGATCTTCCACGCTTCGAGCGCGTCGATGTCCGCGCCGTACGTCACGCCCTGCTGCATCGTGTTCTGCAGATGCCACTGCTGAGGAAAGGCGCCGTCATTGGGCAACGTCACACCGCCGGGTCCGCCGATGCCGTTTAGCTCCGCGTACCGCACGCCGGGGATCTTCGCGAACGTCGCCACGCGATCGTCCGGTGCGATGCCGACCGGCACCGCGACGCGCATCACCCGGAGTCCGAGGACTTCACCGAGCACTCTCCCGCCGGCTCCCTCGATCGCCGCCAGCACGCTCGCGCGATCGGCCTCCGGTGCGATTCCGAGCAGGAGTTCGCGCGCCGCATACCTTCGGCCATCCGGCCCAAGTTCGACCGATGCACTCGTGGGCGAGTCCCAGTCGGAGAGCTGCGGCGCGGTCGGATCCCAGGGGAAAGAAGCGGCGGCGAGCGAAACAACGAGCGGTGCGAGCACGAGCATGCGCGCCGTCTTGGCAAGTTGCGATCCCGAACATCGCGGCGCGCGGACGACGTACCGATGCCGTGGAAGCGTGCGAGTTCGCGCAGTTTCGCACCTCGTTGCGAGCGGGCCCGCAACGATCGGCCTCGAGCGCCGCTACCGTAGGCGGCTCACATGACCGATCTCCGCGTCGCTCGCGAGCGCATGATCCGGCGGCACATCGAGGCGCGCGGCATCCGCGATCCGCTCGTGCTTGCCGCGCTCCGAGCGGTTCCCCGTGAAGCTTTCGTGCCCGAGCACCTCGCGGACCAAGCCTACGACGACGTCGCGCTTCCGATCGGCGCGCGGCAGACGATCTCGCAGCCGTACATCGTCGCGTTGATGATCGCCGCGCTGCGACTCACGCCCGAGAGTCGCGTCCTCGAAGTCGGAACTGGGTCGGGGTACGCGGCGGCCGTGCTCGGCCGGATCGCGCGCGAGGTGTACACCGCGGAGCGCAACGCCTCGCTCGCGGCGTGCGCCGAGCGGAAACTGCGCGAGCAAGGCCTGAGCAATGTGCATGTCGTCGTCGGCGACGGCACGCTCGGACTTCCCGAGCACGCGCCGTACGACGCCATCGTCGTCGCGGCCGGCGGTCCGTTCGTTCCGCCGGCGCTGCTCGATCAGCTGAGGGGCGGCGGACGCCTCGTGATCCCAATCGGCGAAGAGAAGGCGTCTCAGCGGCTCGTGTGTGTGACGCGCGACGCCGAAGGAAGTACGACGATGGAGCACCTATGCGACGTGCGCTTCATCCCACTCATCGGTGAGCAGGGTTGGCAGAGCGCGGACGAGGAATGAACTTGCTCGACTACTTCTCGCCACTCTTCCGCAGGTCGTACACCTCGAGCACCTGTCCGAGACAACGCGCGTTCAGCGAGCGCCACATGCACGGCATGAAGTGCGGCAGCAAGTCGTCGCGGTACGTCAGCGGGTAGTTCGAGCCGCGATCGACCTTGTCCGGCGAGAGGCGCAACACGAGCTTGCCGGCGCGTGCGATATCCTCGCGGAACTTCGCGAGCACCGGCACGTGGTCCGCGTCGTGCGGCTCGACGATCACGAGATCGGCCGCTGCGTACTTCGGATAGCCGAGCTCGCCCGTTCGCATCGTGTCGATCTCATAGATGCCTTGCTCCAGCTCGCGCCGGTACTGATACAGGAACCACGGTGTGACGATCGGCGGATAGCCCGGGGGACGCTCGCGCATCGAACGCGCACTGCGCAGCAGTGGAACGTCGACCGTGCGGAAGATCGCGATGCGCGTGCCGCTTTCACCGACGTTCGATTCGATCCACGCCGCGAGCTCGCGCCCGGTGTCGCCGCGACTGCGCAGCCAGACGAGCTTGCCGCAGGCATAACCCTGCGGCAGGAGCGCGAGCGACACGACGATCGGCGTAACCCAGCGCGCTCGAAAGACGCTGCACGCGTGCACGACCGTGTACGCCGCGAGGCACGCGATGTACGGCATGAGCGGCAGTACGAAGCGCGCGAACACGTTCTGGTAGATGCCGATCGCGAGCAAGTACGGAACCGCATACGCGAGCACGACGAGGAGATCCGCGCGCGTCTCGCGATCGAGCGCACGGATCCGCGGCACCGCGAGCACGATCCCGGCCAGCGCGAGAGCGGTCATCCACGGCTCGTAGCCGAGGAGCGTGCGTCCGACGGCGACGAAACCGCCGCCGTTGAACCACGTGAGATCGATCTCGTGCCCCGACAGGTTGAAGATCTTCCCGTCGTTCACGACGCCCAGGCGTGCCGCGTCCTTGCCCTGGCTCTCGTGGAACATGAACGGGTACAGCACGTAGACCGCGAGCGCGATCAGCGCCGCCGTCGCGACCGTCCATGCGATCGGCGTCGCTTTCGCGCGCGCGCTGCGCAGGAGCAGCGCGGCGGCGAGCGGAACGAGCGCGGCGAGGCCGTTCTGCAAGCTGCCGATCGCGAGCGCGATGCACAGGCCGCAGAAGAGATAGCTCGATGCACCGCCGACGCGCCGCAACCGAACCGCCGCGACCACCGCGAGCAGCGCGAAGCACGCTTGCAACGTGTGCGGCTGCGCTTGCTGCGCGGTCCACAGCTCGAGGAACCCCACCGCGCTGAACGCGGTCGCGATCCACGCACCGAGCGGATCCAAGAACCGCCGCGCGAGAAACCACGTCGCCGGCACGCCGAGGAGCGAGAACCAGATGGCGATGTGCCGGATGCGCACCGAGAGGCTCGAGGCCGCGCGCATATGGTCCGCCACGGGCGCATCGGGCGCCGGGAGCGGCGGATCGTCGGTGACGTAGGCCACGACGCCCGCGAGCAGCAGCGGGTAGTAACCGTAGTTGAAGTCGCGCTCGGGATGCGGATCGCCGCGCTCGATGATCTCCACCTGCGTGCACACGACGTCGCTGTCGTTGTCGCGCGTGTGCGGCAAGAGGTAATGCGTGCCGGTGAAGCGCAGCACGAGCGCGAAGACGATCAGCGCGAGCACGCTAATCGCAGAGCGGGCGCGGGCATTCATGGAGCGCGCGTGCTCGCCACCTGGCCCTTCGACGACGTGCGACCGCTCAACGGACGGCGTCTTCGAGCGCCGTCGCGCGGTCCGTCTTCTCGTCCCGGTACTTCACGATCAGCGCGCACGCGACGTGGAGCCGCCGGTGCGTCGACCACATCCCGGCCTCGATCGGGCGCGATCCGGGCACGACCACCGCGCGCTCGGGGATCTCGAGCGGGGACTCCGCGCTGCCTTTGAGCTCGGTCTTGTTCACGACGTCGAACACACGCGTGCTGCCCGTCAGCACGACGCCGGCCGCAATCACGGCTCCGCGTCGCACGAGCACGCCTTCGTAGAGCCCGCAGTTGCCGCCGATGAACGCGTCGTCCTCGACGATGACGGGACGCGCGCCCACGGGCTCGAGCACTCCGCCGATCTGACTCGCCGCCGACACGTGCACGCGCTCTCCCACATGCGCGCACGAACCGACGAGCGCGTGGCTGTCGATCATCGATCCCGCGCCGATCCACGCGCCGATGTTGACGAACACCGGCGGCATCAGGATCACGCCCGGCCCGACGTACGTTCCGCGGCGCACCGACGAGCCGCCCGCGACGAAGCGCACGTTGTCGGCCGCGGTGAAGCGTCTCACGGTGAGCGGCGCCTTGTCGCGGAACGGATCGGGGCGCGCGGGATCTCCAGGCAGCTCGTCGAACGAGATCTCGTTGCGGTGACCGACGACGGGGCTCGTGCGGAAGAGCTCGAGGATGGCCTCTTTCACCCACGCGTGGATGATCCAGTTCCCCGCGCCGTCGCGTTCGGCGACGCGGACTTCGCCCGACTCGAGCGCGCTGAGGAGCGCGGCGCCGCGCAATCCGCCGTCCTTCAAGTCGTGACTCCCGCATCGATGCGCGACAAGAGCCAGCGCACGGTCTTCGCGTACTCGACGGCGGCGCGCTCGAGCTCTTGCTTGCCCACCTTCTCGTGCTCCGTGTGCGCGTCGAGGATCGAGCCCGGTCCAAAGAGCAGCGGCCTCCCCCATCGCGGCATGTGCGGAACGTCGGTTCCGAACGCGACGGTGATCGCGTCCTCGCCGTCGGGCACGCAGAAGTCGACCGGCGGATACGCCTTCGACGTGGCCGCGACGCTGACGTGCGCGGAGAGACAGCTCGCGACGCGACGTTCGACGGCGCCGACGGGCTCGACCGTGCGCACGAGGATCTCCGCGTGCGCCTCGTCCGCGACGACGTTCGCCGCGACGCCGCCTTGGAATTGTCCGATGTTCAAGCTGCCTCGGCCGAGCACCGGATGCTCGCCCCACTTTTCCGCGAGCAAACGCTGCGCGCAGTGCACGAGCTCGTGCACCGCCGATGGTCCGACGTTCTGCGAGCTGTGTCCGCTGACGCCGCGCGCTTGGAGCCGCGCCTTGTACGTCCCCTTGCCCGCGCGCACGAATCGGTTGCCCGTCGGCTCGCCGACGATCACGTAGCGCGGGTCCCAAGGCTCCGCGAGCTTCGCATTCGCGAGCGCGGCGCCGGCGCTGTCGGTCTCTTCGCCGACCGTGAACAGGAACCCGAAGCGGTCCTCGCCCGCGGCGAGAAGCGACTCCGCCGCGACGAGCATCGCGACCGCCGGCCCCTTCGCGTCGCACGAGCCGCGGCCGTGCACGAACTCGCGGTCCTCGCGCGGGCCGAACCACTGCGGGACGGTGTCTTGGTGCGTGCACAGCACGACCCTCGGCTTCCCCGCGCGCGCGAGCACGTTGAAGCGCCCCGGCGCGAGCTCTTGGCGCTCGACCGCGAGGCCCATCTGCGCCAGCCGACCGGCGAGCGCGTCCCCGTAGTCGCCCTCCGATCCGGTGACGGATTGGATGTCGACCCAGTCGCACAGCGTGCGGATCCACGACTCCCCCAACTCCATACGAGCGCGGAGTGTAGCGCGGGCACTTGCTATGCTCCCGCGCCTTTTTCACCCCAACGAGACCCCGATCCCCCATGCTCATCGCACTCCTCGCCGGCCTCGCGCCGCTCGTCGCGTCACCCGCCCCCGCCGCACCGCAGGACAAACCCCTCTCCTTCGCCGAGGCGAAGCAGCGCTTCGAGAGCCTGCACAAAGCCGGCGACCAAGCCGGTTGCGTCGCGCTGTGGCGCGCGAACCCGCACTTCGCGCTGCGCGTTATCGACAGCGATCTCGAAGGCAGCCTGAAGATCCGCGAGAGCTCGAAGACGCCCGACATGGCGCAGATCACCGCGCTGCACACACGCGCGCTATGGGGCGCGAGCGCCGCCGTCGAAGCGACCGGACACGCGATCTTCGGCGACTACACCGCGTCGTTCGTGGGCTGGAACGAGACGCAGCGCACTCAGTTCCGCACGGGGCAAGCCGTCTACAAAAAGGCGATGGACGCGTTCACCGCGGGCGACTTCGCTGCCGCCAAGACCGCCGGCCGCGAGTGTGTCGAATACGCCGCGCCGCTCGGCGATTGGTGGGGCACGGCGATGGGACTCGAGGCGCAGGCAATGGCGCTGCAATCGGAGGGCGCGCTCGACGACGCGCTCCACTTCTACGGACTCGCGCGGCTCTTGAACCACGACCTCATGCTGCTCGGCGACGAGTACGGCGACGTGCGCTCGATCATCGACCTGTGCTTCGCGCATGAGCGTTGGTCGCGCGGTCGCGAGGCGGTGGACCGTGCGCTCGAGCTCGGCTTGAAGATCGGCGATACGGCGAGCCAGGCGGATCTCTACGAGAAGCGGGCGCAGTTCGAGGAGAAGCTTGGGAACAAGGCCGGCGCGGAGAAGAGCCGCGCGCAGGCGAAGTCGCTCAAGTGAAACTGGCCCACTTGGCTGCGCCCTTCATGCGCGCCGCGCGAAGACTTTCCAGGCGAGCAACTCCTCTCGTTTGAGCTGTCTGTCGATCACGCCCAGCGCCTGCGCCGGCGTGATGCGCGGCGCCTTGTTCGTGATGCCGCGCACGTAGTTTCGGTACGCGACCCAGATCCACAGGTGCCGCGCAAGGAGCGCGCGCTTCTTCGACGCCGCCCAGCTCCGCCGCACCAGACGCGACATCCCATCGCGCAGCATCGCCAGCGTGTGATTGATCGCAAACAGCGGATTCTTGCGGTCGCGACGAGTCTTCGAAGACGCTTGCTGGTGCACGGCTCGAGCGCCGAACGCTCGCTCGAGCGCGATTGGATAGCTCGTCTTGCGATCGGTCACGACCCGCACGAGGCGATCGCGTGAGTGCCAGACCGCCAAACGCTGAAAACTGCGACGGACCGCCAGGGTCGATTCGCTTCGTCGCACTCCCTCCACTGCTTCGCGCTTTCGCTTGCGTTCGACGTCGGCCGGCTTGAGCTTCCCACGAGCGGGTAGCGACGCCGTTTCCACGTCGACGACGAACAAGGTGCGTTGCTCGACCAGCACGGGGACGCTGACGGGACACAACCGGCGGCTGTGTTCGAATGTCTCCAGCTCATCGAGCTGAAAGACGCCGGCGATGCAGCCTCGGGAAGCCGCGCCGTCGAGCAACTGCTGGTGAAACCGCTGGCAATGCTCACCCAGCAGCAGCAATCGGTGAGCGATCGTGCGCCTGGAGCAGCCGAGCGTGCGTGCGCTCTGACGCTGTGTGACCTTGGACACGAAGTCGCGGAAAACGACGCGACTCAGTGCGGGTTTGCGCAGGCGATAGTCGAGGCGAAACGACTGCGTCGAGAAGAA
>JANLUN010000178.1:0-12356 GCA_031363505.1 Planctomycetota bacterium
ATCTCCCCTCGACGCCGCCGGTCTCGAACACGGCGAACTGCTGTGGATCGCGCTCGAGTTCGGTGGCGACCTCAACGCGCGCATCGATGAGTCCGCGCGCGCGCTGACATTCGTGGATGCGGCTGGGCGAGCGCGCCTTCGATACGCGGGTCTGACGGCGTTCGATGCCGCGTGTCGCGAGCTCGAAGCACGCTTCGTCTCCGATTCGAACGGCGTGCGCATCACCGTCGACGACGAGGGCGCGCTGTATCCCGTGACGATCGATCCGCTTCTCACCGGTCCGACGTGGAGCGCGGAGAGCGATCAAGCCGGCGCGCTCTTCGGCCTCGCCGTCGCGGCGGCCGGTGACGTCAACGGCGACGGCTTCAGCGACGTCATCGTCGGCGCGCCCTCGTTCGACGGCGGCGAAACGGAGGAAGGCCGCGCCTTCGTGTACTTGGGCTCGGCGACTGGGTTGTCGACGAGCGCCGATTGGACGGCGGAGATCGATCAGGCGGGCGCGCAGTTCGGCGTCTCGGTCGCTACCGCGGGCGACGTCGACGGCGACGGATTCAGCGATGTGATCGTCGGCGCAGAAACGTTCGAGGACGGCGCCGAATCCGACGAAGGCGGCGCGTTCCTGTACCTCGGCTCGGCGTCTGGCCTCGCGGCGAGCGCTGCCTGGACGGGCGAATCCAACCAAGACGGCGCGCTCTTCGGCCACTCCGTCGCGACCGCGGGCGACGTCAACGGCGATGGATACAGCGACGTGATCGTCGGCGCGTACTCGTACGACAACGGCGAGACCGACGAGGGACGCGCGTTCGTGTATCTGGGTTCGGTCGCCGGACTCTTCAGCGACGCAACGTGGTCCACGGAGAGCGACCAAGCGAGCGCGCTCCTCGGACGATCGGTCTCGACCGCCGGCGACGTGAACGGCGACGGTTTCGACGAAGTGCTCGTCGGCGCGTCTCGCTATTCGAACGGCGAGCTCGAGGAGGGCCGATCGTTCGTGTACTTCGGTTCCGGCGCGGGACTATCCACGAGCGCCGACTGGACCGCCGAGAGCGATCAGGCGAGCGCCTGGTTCGGCGACAGCGTCGCGACCGCCGGCGACGTCGACGGCGACGGGTTCAGCGACGTGATCATCGGCGCGCCGCAGTTCGACGACGGCGAGCTCGACGAGGGTCGAGCGTTCGTCTACCTCGGCTCCAGCCTCGGTCTTTCGACGAGCGCGGCCTGGACCGCCGAGAGTGATCAGGCGGGCGCGCTCTTCGGAGCCTCCGTCGCGACTGCCGGCGACGTCAACGGCGACAGCTACAGCGACGTGATCATCGGCGCGTCCGCGTTCAAGAATGGTGAGTCGAGCGAAGGGCAGGCGCTCGTGTATCTCGGCGCGAGCGCGGGCCTCGCTGCGTCACCGGCGTGGACGGTCGAGAGCGATCAGGCGCTCGCTCGACTGGGTTCGTCCGTCGCGATCGCGGGCGACGTCAACGGCGACGGATACAGCGACGTGATCGTCGGAGCGGCCGAGTACGACGACGTCGAAGTCGACGAAGGCCGCGCGTTCGTCTACTTCGGCGCGAGCACGGGACTCGACCCGGACGCGGCGTGGAGCGCAGAGAGCGATCTCGCGAGCGCATTCCTCGGTCAAGCCGTCGCGGATGCAGGCGATGTCAACGGCGACGGGTTCAGCGACGTGATCGTCGGAGCCCCAGGTTTCACGAACGGCCACACGAACGAAGGTCGGGCGTTCGTGTACTTGGGTTCCGCCGCCGGCCTTGCGACGAGCCCGGCATGGACCGTCGAGAGCAATCAGATCAGCGCGCAGTTCGGTTTCTCGGTCGCGTCCGCGGGGGACGTCAACGGCGACGGATACTCGGACGTCCTCGTCGGCGCGATCAACTACGACAACGGTCAGACGAACGAGGGCCGCGTGTTCTTGTACTTGGGTTCGAGCGCGGGCCTGGCGACTCTTCCCGCGTGGACCGCGGAGAGCAATCAAGCCTTCGCGCAGTTCGGCTTCTCCGTCGCGACCGCGGGCGACGTCAACGGCGACGGACGCAGCGACGTGATCGTCGGATCGTACCTGTACGACAACGGCGAAGCCGACGAGGGCCGCGTGTCGCTCTACTACGGCTCCGCGGCGGCACTCTCCAGCACGCCGGCGTGGACGGCAGAGAGCAATCAAGTCGACGCGTGGTTCGGCTATTCCGTGGCGACCGCGGGCGACGTCAACCGCGACGAGTACAGCGACGTGATCATCGGATCGATCGCGTTCGACAACGGCGAGGCGAACGAAGGCCGCGTCTTCGTCTACTTGGGTTCGCGCTTCGGACTGTCGACGACCCCCGCGTGGACCGCGGAGTCCGATCAAAGCGGCGCGCAGTTCGGTCACTCGGTCGCGACGGCCGGTGACGTGAACGGCGACGGCTACAGCGACGTGATCATCGGATCGAATCAGTACGACAACGGGAGCACCGACGAGGGCCGGGCGTTTGTCTACTCGGGCTCGGCTTCGGGGCTCTCGATCAGCCCGGATTGGACCGCCGAGAGCGATCAGTCGTTCGCTCAGTTCGCACGCTCGGTTTCCACCGCGGGCGACGTGAACAACGACGGCTACAGCGACGTGATCGTCGGTTCGGCGCTGTACAACGCCGGCCACACAGACGAAGGACGCGCGTTCGTGTACGAGGGTTCGGCCACGGGCATCGCGAGCACGCCCAACTGGATCGCGGAGAGCAATCAATTCGAAGGATTCTTCGGTTGGTCGGTGGACACCGCGGGCGACGTCAACGGCGACGGATACGGCGACGTGATCGTCGGAGCGTGGGGATTCGACTCCGGCCAGACGAACGAAGGGCAAGCTCGCACTTACTTGGGTAACGACGGACGCGGCGGATGGACGCTCGCACCGCAGCAACGCAAGGCGAGCGACACTGCACCGATCGACCTCCTCGGCGGATGGGACGTGAAGAACCGAATCCGAATCCGTCTCGGCATCGATCGCGCGCTGACCGGCTTCGGTTGGTCGAGCGGCGCATCGCCGACGGCGACGCTCGAGTGGGAGCTCCGTCCGCTGCGCCTCGCGCTCGACGGCAGCGATGTCGAATCCGGAGCGTCCGTGCCGATCACGGGTTCGCCGCTCGCGTTGAACGAAGTCGTCCAGCTCTCGTCCGACGCGCAGGTCACGCTGCCGATTGGCATCGTCCACTCGGTGGCCGCCGGCGCGTTCCATTGGCGTGCGCGCGTGCGCACGAACAACCCGCTGTTTCCGGTGACGCCGTGGGTGACGATTCCGGGGAACAACGACACCGAGAGCAAGCTGCGCGTCGGTCCGCTCCCGGCCGTGCGCGAGTCGCGCTGAGCCCTCGGGCGCGTCGCAGGTAGCTCTTCCGCGCTACGGCCCGGAAAACAATCCGCGCCCTGGAAAACTTTTGCGCGTGAGGCCGGCGCTCGGAGTCCGTTCGCGCACGCAGGAATTCCGTTCGCACGTCAACTCTTCGCGCAGCGTCAGTCGATCCAAGGAGACCCGTAGCCCGCGACCCTCACACGCGGACTACCTAGTTCCGTCGAGCTCCGTTGGATCCCGCACACACTTCCCCACATGCAGATTCGGTGATCTGCACGAGCGCGGCTGATCACCGCCGCGCGAGCCGCTGAAGCACACGTGACCAGCCTCGCGAAGTTCCCCGCTGCGACACGCGACTGCCTGATTCCCCGATCGGCTGTCGGCGCAGCCCTCGCTCTGTTCGCGCTCGCGAGCCTGCTGCTGCCATCGCTCTATGCGTACGGCGAGACGAGCAGCGCGTCGGCTTCGGAGGAGTACAAGGTCAAGGCCGCGTTCCTCTACAACTTCGCGCGCTACGTCAAGTGGCCGTCCGAAGCGTTCGTCGACGACGACGCGCCCGTGGTCGTCGCCGTGTTTGGCGATGATCCATTCGGCTCGGCGCTGGTCGACGCGCTGGCGGGAAAACAGATCGGTGAGCGCCGGTTCGTCATCGAGCGCATCTCGGCCGTAGACAAGCTGAGACCCGTCCACCTGCTCTTCGTCCCCGACACATCGGAGCGCGACATCGGCGCGATCGTCGAGCACTACGCGGGAACGTCGACGTTGATCGTCGGCGACTCGCTGAAGACCGTCGAGGTCAACGGCTCGATCGGTTTCTTCATCGAACAGAAGAAGGTGCGCTTCGCGATCAACACGGCGGCGATCAAGCGCAGCAACCTCGAAGTCAGCTCGCAACTGCTCAAGCTGGCGCGGATCGTCGGCGAAAAAGGCGGGCGCTCGTGAAGCAGGCCTTCGAACGCACGCCGCTGCGGCGCAAGCTGACCTGGAGCATGATGCTGACCAGCGGCCTCGGCTTGCTGGTGACGGCCGCGCTGCTCGTCGCGTACGACCATTCGCAGCAGAAGCAGGCCATCGCCCGCGACCTGCGCGTGATCGCCGACATGCTGGGCGCGAACTTGCGCTCTTCGATCGAGTTCGACGACGGCGAGTTCGCGGCGCAGGCCCTGACCGTGCTCGAAACCAAGCCGCACGTGATTGCCGCGCGTGTCTTCGACGCAGGCGGTGAGACCTTCGCGACCTGGCAGCGCCACGGGAAGCAAGGCACCGCGATCCCACAGCAGCCGTCGCCCGTTCGCCAGACCTTCGGCGACGGAAGCGTGCGCATCTTCGTGCCGGTGAGCGGAGACTCCGGATCGATCGGCACGATCTACATGGAGTGCGACCTCGACGATCTCGACGAGCGCATGAAGAGATTCGTCCAGATGCTCGCCGTAGTGCTCGGCGCGAGCCTCGTCGCGACGTGGGCGCTCGCGCTCTTCCTGCGCCGACTCATCGCGCGGCCCGTCGTCGAGCTCTCCAGCGCCGCGCACCGGATCTCCAGCGGTAGCGACTACTCGGTGCGCGTTCAGCGCTCGACCGACGACGAGATCGGCGAGCTCGTAAGCGCGTTCAACGACATGCTCGACCAGATCCAACACCGCGACGCCGAGCTCGCGCTGCACCGCGGTCGTCTGGAAGAGCAAGTCGCGGAACGCACGAGCGAGCTGTCGCTGCTCAACCGGCAGCTATTGCAGTCGATGGCCGAAGCGCGCGCCGCGACCGAGGCCAAGTCGCAGTTCCTAGCGAACATGAGCCACGAGATCCGCACGCCGATGAACGGCGTGCTGGGCATGACCGGGCTCTTGCTCGACACGCAGTTGCAGGCCGAGCAGCGCGACCTGGCGGAGACCGTGCGTCACTCGGCCGAGAGCTTGCTCACGATCATCAACGACATCCTCGACTTCTCCAAGATCGAGGCCGGCAAGCTCGAGCTCGAGACGCTCGACTTCGATCTATGGCTGCTCGTCGAGGAGAGCGTCGAGCTCCTCGCGCAGAAGGCGCAGGCGAAGGGCCTCGAGCTCGCGTGCATGATCCAAGCCAACGCTCCGCGGCTCATGCGCGGCGATCCCGGCCGGCTGCGGCAGGTGCTGCTCAATCTGGTCTCGAACGCGGTCAAGTTCACGAGCGTGGGCGAGGTCGTCGTCGAGGTCCAAGTGGAATCGGAATCCGCCGACATCGCCAACGTGATCTTCCGCGTGCGCGACACCGGCGTCGGAATCCCGGAGGATCGTCGCGAGCGGTTGTTCCACTCGTTCTCGCAGGTCGATGCGTCGACGACGCGCAAGTACGGCGGGACGGGACTGGGCCTGGCGATCTCGAAACAACTGGTCGAGGCGATGCACGGCAGCATCGGACTCGAGAGCACGATGGGACAAGGCTCGACGTTCTGGTTCGCGCTTCCACTCGTGAAGCAGCCCGCGAGTCAGAAGCCGCTACCGGTCCTTCCGCGCCGCCTCCCCCATTTGCGTGTCCTCGTCGTCGACGACAACGCGACGAACCGCAAGCTCCTCCGTCAGATGCTCGCGCAATGGCAACTCGCCTGCGAGGAGTGCGCGCTCAGCGAAGACGCCGTCGACATGATGAAGTCGGCCGCGCGCGCGGGCCGGCCGTTCGATCTCGCGCTCTTGGACTATCACATGCCCGTCCTCGACGGCGAGGCGTTGGCGCGCATGATCAAGGCCGATGCCGCGCTGTCGTCGGTGCCGCTCGTGATGCTCACTTCGGTCGCGGGCATGGGAGAAGGCACGCGCATGCGCGACGCGGGCTTCGCCGGCTATCTGACCAAGCCCATTCGGCACGCACAGCTCTTCGATTGCATCGGCGCGTTGACGGGAACGGCTGCGTCGAAGGACATCCCGCCCCGGACGGGAATGATCACGCGCGATACGATCCAGCAGATGCGCGACCGCGAGAACGTGCGCATCCTCGTGGCCGAGGACAACGCCGTGAACCAACGCGTCGCGCTCGGCATCCTGCGCAAGTTCGGATACCGCGGCGAGATCGCGTCGGACGGACGCGAGGCCGTTGCGGCCCTCGAACGCACGCACTTCGACCTCGTGCTCATGGACTGTCAGATGCCCGAGATGGACGGGTTCGAGGCCACGAGCAAGATCCGCGCGCTCGAGCGCGAGCGGGGCGGCCATATGCCGATCATCGCGATGACCGCGAATGCGATGGAGGGTGATCGCGAGCGGTGTCTTGCGGCCGGAATGGACGACTACGTCTCGAAGCCCGTGAACGCCGAGGCGCTCGTGGCGATCATCGAGAAGTGGATCACGCTTCCGGCGAAAGCGCCGGAGCGTTCTTCCACGAGCTGAGCCTGAGCGCTGGATCGCGACGCTACCGGCGACGCGACCAAACCGCGCCGATGATCGCGCCTGCCGCAACGGCGAACAGCACCGACTTCACCGGATGCGCTTCGACGTAACCCATGACGCGATCGCTCGCGTCCGCGACCTTCTCTTTGCCCTGTCGGTACGTCGCAGTGGCGGTGCGCTTCGCGTCACCCACGAGGTCCTTCGCCGCCTGCTTGCCGAGGTGTCCGAGCTCCCTCACGTCGTCGCGGACGACTTGCGCCTGCTCCATGAGGTTCTCGTTCGATCGCCTGGACTGATCTCTATTGCTCGATCCCGTCGTTCCAATCGTGTCGGTCATGATGGTCTCCTTTTGGTGACCCTCTGTGAGTCTTCGCATCGTGCTTTCAAGGCACGGAGGCTCACTGGAGTCGACGCCGCGACGGATTCCAGGGTTTCAGGTAGTCGGCGTCGCGACATGCACAGATTCGTGTAGTCACATGAACAACTTGCACGTTCGCAGCGATCGTCGAGTCGATGCGGTGCTATGGATCGCGCAGTCGTCGCCGGCACACGTGTTGCCCAGCCTGCACACGGATCTCTACCTGATTTCACCGGCTACGCGGCAGCACCCGCACTTGGAGCCGGTGCTCGCATCGACACGCATCACAAAGGAGCAACTATGTCGCTCAAGACTCATGCAACTGCGCTGTTCACGACGCTCTCCCTCACGGCGTCGCTGTGCGCCCAGCAACCCAGCGCGCCGACGCGCCCCCGCATTCCGCTCGACCAATTGATGAAAGTCGACGTGATGCTCGAGCCCGCCGCCGACGCGAAGCAAGACGCGGCGCAGAAAGGCGAACGTGCGAAACAACCCAAGGGCAGCGTCAAGAACCTGCTCATCTCGACGCGCAGCGGACAAGTGACGTGGGCCGCGTTGTCCGTCGGTGGACTGCTTGGAATCGGAGACCGAGTGGTGCTCGTTCCGGCTTCGGCGCTCGAGTTCGACATCGAGGATGGCAAGCCGCGCTACGAGCTGAAGATGACCGTAGCGCAACTCAAGGCGCTGCCGCCGTTCGATCCCGACAAGGCCGAGAAGGAAGGTTTGGACGAAGCCGTCGAACGCGCCAAGAGCTCGACGGGCACTCCGATCGGGGCCTCGGCCCGCAGCGAGGACAAGACCGGCGCGGGGCCGGGCAACATGACCGAACCGCCGCGCATGGTTCTAGCGAGCCGATTGAACGGCTGTGCGCTCAGTGCGAGCGACACGGAGTTCGGGAAGATCGAGAACGCCTCCGTCGACGTGAAGAAGAATCAAGTCGACTATCTCTTGGTTTCGCACGGCGGCACGCTGGGCCTCGGTGACAAGACGTACCTCGTGCCTTACGCCGCGTGCGTGTGGACGCGCGTCGACGACAATCCCGCGATCAAGCTGAGCAAGACCGCCGGCCAGCTCGAGACGGCGCCGGAGTACAAGAAGACGGACAAGGCCTTCGTGACGACGGAGCAGATGCAGGCCACGAACCGGTTCTTCGGCGTTCCGATCGACTCGCTGGTCGACTAGCCGAGGTTCGTCAAGTCTCGAAGAGGCCTCGCCGACGCGAGGCCTCTTTCGTTTCATCGCGTTAGGATTGTCCCGCGTTCGAAGTCGAAGATCGGCTCGCGCACGGAGCAATCTCATGAAGCTGACCGCTGTCGCTACGGTTCTAGTTCTCGTCGCCCCTACCGCGCTCGTCACCGAATACAAGAAGGACAAGCGCTTCCAAATCGAGCATGACGCGCGGTACACGGTCGAGCTCACCGAGTTCGACATGGAAGTCGACGGAGAGCGACAGGAGAGCGGCGAGACGCCGACACACAAGCTGGAGTCGCAGTGGCGCTTCGTGCAGAGCGACGATGTGCGTGCCGCGGAGGACGGTCACGCCACGCACGTCCGCCGTCACTACGAAACGGTGGAAGGAAGTCACGTCACGAAGGCGGGCACAGACGAGAGCACCGACGAGCAAGACAGCCCGTTCCAAGGGCTCGACCTCGACCTCACGCTGGACGGTGATTCCGTTCGCGTCGAGGTCGTCGACGGTGAAAAGCCCGAGCACGACGGCGCGCTCGACGGACATCGGCTCGACCTGTGCCTCGATGCGTTGCTCCCTAAGACGAAGGTTGAAAAGGGCGGCTCGTGGGAGCTGGACAACGAGAGCATCCGCCGCGCGCTCGGACTGGACCTCCACCCGGCCCTGTTCCCGAAGAAGCCGGAGGCCGCGCCGCAGGAAGAGGGCGGCGAGCGTCGCGGACGGCGCGGACGGTTTGGAATGTCGCGCCGAGGTGAGCGCGAACTGCTCGCGCAAGCGGAGTGGACCGGGACGGCGACAGTGACTTCGCCCGCCGAGGACGTCGACGGAACGGAGTGCGCCACGATCAAACTCGAGCTCAAGTCCAATGGAAGTCTGCCCGAGCCGGAACCGGGCGAAGGACGCCGACCGCGCATGCCGACCGCCGCGAGCGAAGCGAGTGCGTTGCTGGAGAACACGTACTCGATCGAGCTGGAGGGCACACTCCACTTCGCCGTCGAGGCGCGTCACCCGCTAGGAATGGAGCTCGACGGGAAAGTGGAACTCGAGACGAACCGCGAGATGACGCGCGCCGAGCGCACCGTCCGCGTTCACACCCGGAGCGAGGGTGAAATCGAGGTGCGAGTCCACGTGCGTGAGGGAAAAGCTGAGTCGAAGTGAGTCCCTTCGCAAATCGAGGGCAGCGATGTTTGCACTTTGTCGAGTTCGGACAAGCGAATGTTCGCCCGGGACGAACCGAGATGAGCGTGCGCAATTGAGTGCTGTTTCCAGAATGAGCTGATTTCAGCAGACTCCAAACTGGATCAGCGACTCACGAGTTGGCACTCTGTGCGCGCTCGCACCACCCCAAAAGAAGGATCCGGCGTGTCCGAAACGACGCGCCCAATAGTGATATGGCACGAACAACCCTCGACACCGAGATTCGCTCTCGCATCGAAACCTTCCTCGAGGAGATTTCGACGCTCTTCAAGCAAGCGGCGCTCGACTCCGTGCGAGCAGCCCTGGGAGACGATGTAGCGCCCGCTCGGCGTGGTCCGGGCCGTCCGGCGAAGCGCGCGACGGGCGCGCGTCCTGTCGGTCGACCGAAAGGTCGCGGCGGCAAGCGCTCGAGCGAGCAAGTCGATGAAATGGCAACGCAGGTGCTGGCTCACGTGAAGTCGAATCCGGGCGACAGCCTGGAAGCGATCAGCCGCGGGATCGGCGTCGCGACGAAAGAGCTGAAGCTGCCGGTCATCAAACTGCTCAGCACTCGACAATTGAAGAAGACCGGCCAGAAGCGCGGCACGAAGTATTTCGCCGGCGCAGGCAAGGCCGGCGGCACCGCGCGCAAAGTCGGCAAGAAGGCCGGCCGCAAGGCGGGCCGCGGCAAAGCCAAGAAGGCCGGACGCAAGGCGCGTCCCATGGCGCTCGCGGCCTGAGACGATTCGCGCGGCCAGCCGGTCTCGAGATGTCCAGCGGACATTCGGCCGACTGGCCGCGTCGTTTGATCACGACCGCGATCTCGTCAGGCTCGTCGCGCGAGTCGAGCGGCACGCAGTGACTCCTGTTCCGCTGACGAGTGGGGTCAGGCATTCACGTCGCGACCGAATGACTCACGAATGCTTTCCTTCATCGGCGGCCGACGCCACAGCGACAGTCGCCGTCCGAGCCAATGCGCTTCCACGCAGCCTCGGAAGTACTTTTCGTGTTCCCACTCGACCTCGGCCATCGTGAGCAAACAGTCGGTCCACTCGTGCCGGCCACAATCTCGCGCAAACCGCGCCGCCGCTTCGTACTCGCGGATATTGTGGCTCTCGAGTTTGCCGGCGCCGTAAAGCGGCAGCAGTCTCCCGGTGACGTGACAAAGGCAGCCGAGCACTCGTCCGGTCACCGTCGCGCGGAACTCACGCACTTGGCTGATTCGAACGTTCAGCGTCCGAAGCATCCCGCCGACGAGCCGCCGGTGGTGCAGCTCTTCGTCCTCGATGGATTGGATCCGCGATCGCTCGTTTGCATCCGCGACGGACTTCCAGTGACCTCGGTAGGCGTAGGAAGCGGCGAGCTCGCCGGAGTACGCGAGCTGCAGCATCCGCGCGAGGTCGCGTTCGGCCGCTGCGCGTGAGCACTCCATGCCGACATCAGCCGCCGTGCGGCGCTTGCGCATCCGGCAGCGGAACGCGGAAGTAGCGCTCGATCCACCATTCGCCATCGCTCTGACCCTTCCATTCGATGACGAACTTCCCGTGCTGCTCGCTCAATGGTTGCCCTGGAAACGCGAGGCGTTCGAAGTAGGAGCCCCAGTAGAACGCCGTGTCTCCGAAGATCTCGATCTCGTCCGCTGTCACCGTCGCGATCTCGACGCGAACGCCTGGAAACGACGACATGAATCGGCGGATCGCTTCGCGCGACGTCACCGGCGACATGCCCGGCTCGAACAGAGTGGCCGTCGGCGTGAAGAAGCTCGCTGCGGCGTCCGCGTCCACCGCGCGTGCGGCAACCATGTAGCGGTCCATCGTCGCTTGGATCGCATCGCGAGCGGACGATTCGTCCTTCTCGCGATCGCCGTGTGGCGAGCAGACGCACGATGCTGTGAGCAGCGCAACCGTGACGAGCATCGGGGCGATCCGGGAGCGCCGCATGAGCTCGAGCGCCGCCATCATGCTCCGGGTTGGCAGAAGCACGACGACGTCAGCTTCACGTCGGCACGCGACCAAGCTTTCTCGAAGCGCAGCCAGAGCACGCTGGCCGCTTCGTTCAAGTCCAGGTTTTGCCCGCGCTGCTGACAACGCGCCAGTCCAAAGAGCGACCACCCGTTGTCGGGAAAGCGCGCGAGATCCTCACGAAACACCTTCTCGGCATCGTCGAATCGCTTCGCCTCCATCAGCGCAGCGCCGAGCGCGTGACGCACCGGCATCATCCAATCCGGCGGCTCGTCGTAGACGAGCGTGTCTTCCACTTGCGCCGCTTCGCGAAGGAGCGCGATGCCCGCGTCGTGCTCCCCGCGACGGAACGCGATCTCGCCAGCGAGCATGCTCTTCGCGATGCCGAGCACCGTGCGCGCCGGATTGTTGCCGATCGTGCGCTCGTCGACCTTGTCGAACGCTGCGAGGAACTCCGCCTGCTCCCGCTCCGCGTCCTTGATCTGTCCGAGCGCTGCGTACGCGATCCCGCGCGAGTAGTGACGCATCGCTTTCGACACCGTCAGATGCGGCGCGAACTCGGGATGCCGCAGCGCGTCTTGCCAGAGACCGAACCGCACCTGCGTGTGCAGCACGGTCGGCATGAAGCCGTCGATCAGGGGGCCTGCGCTCTCGATGAACTCTTTCGGCACGCCGTCGACCAGGCTCTGCGCCGCGGTGAGCGCTGCTTCGCTGCGTCCTTCCATCATCGACGCGAAGGTCAGGAAATGTTGATTGTGCGCCATGTACACGCGGTAGAAGCCGGCGGCCGGAATAAGGCCGCGGTGCTTCTGATCGGCGGCGATCGCGCGCACGTTCGCAGCCGACGCATCCGCGTAACGTCCCAAACGCAGATCGATGTGCGCCGGCATGTGCACGAGGTGACCCGCGCCCGGCACGAGCGTGCGCAGCCGATCCGCGGCCGCCAGCGCCCGCTCCGGTCGCGGCGAGGCTTCGAGCGCGTGGA
>JANLUN010000214.1:0-6153 GCA_031363505.1 Planctomycetota bacterium
CGATGGTGTGCGCTGTCTGCAATACGGTGACTTTCTCTTCTTGCCGCAGAGCTTTCAGGCAGTGGGATCGATCGCCTCTACGTCAGTCCACGACGTAGCACCGGGCCAGACGAGACATTACCAAGTCATGTATCGCGATCCGACACCGAGCTGCGCTCCGGCGACGTTCAATATCAGCAACGCCTACACGATCGTGTGGTGACGCTCGCTGCCGACAGAATCCACACGCGTACCTCGGCCCTGCGATTCCGCTATCGCTTTGCGACCTGATCAGTGGATCAGCGCAACACCATTGCTCACGTTGATATCCGACCCTGAACAGAAGCTGATGTTCGGATCTCGATAGAGCAATTGGTAATACTGAGTTCTGGCAGACGGTGGCCAAGTGAAGGTGACGCTGGTAGTGCCTCCCGCTGCGGACTGAGAGCCGAAACGGTGCCTCCTTCCACTTAGGCACAACAATCCGTCCCCGGCAAACACGGGCACGTTCAAGTATCCCGTTGCACCGATATAGTGCGCGAACGCACCGCCAGGAAGTCCTTGGCACGCGGCGACGAACGTGTTCGCGTTGACTCCCGGCGCGATGGTTAGCCTCGCTCCAGTGCCGACAAGCGAGCTTCCGCATCCGTGCCATTCGGCGCCTTGATTTGCACAACGGCAGGCGCCATCGGTGCCATCGCCGAAGCAAAACGCCACAGGACTGGATCCAAGCTCGTACGCACCCACGTCGACCTGGCCATGGAGCTTCCGCGTACCTCCATCGAGGTCGAATGGAAGAGGCTCGCTCGTGTTGTTGTCCGAGTCGAGATCCGCGAGATCCGCGGGTAAGAGGTCGTCGTCGCCCGTGTCTGCGCAGGGCGATCCTACGCGCAGGCGAACGTCGTCGTCGATCGTGCCGAGGACGTTGTCCGCGCCATTGGCATCTTGGAAGTCTGGATCGGCGCCGAAATTGGCAATACCGCCAAGACTGCCGGTCCATCCCTGCACGCAGCAGTGCCGGAACGTTGGAAACGTGCCGAAATTGAAGAACTGCGCCGCTTGGCCGGAACCAGACTGATCCGAGTTGGCGACGAGGATGGAGTTGTTGAAGATCGGATTCGTCGCAACGGTGCTCCCTATGCTTGAAGCGTGCACTCCGCCACCGTCTCGAGCGGCATCGTTGTAAGCGACCGTGCAATTGACGAACGTGGGTCCGTCACCGTGGCTCTTGCGAATGAAGATCGCGCCGCCGTCAAAGGCGGACGAGTTCCCCAGAAAGAGCGAGTTTACGACGGTGACGCGGTTCCCAAACGGCGCAACGCTGTTCGCTTCGCAGTAGAGCGCGCCTCCGAATGCGCCGCAGTGATTGTTGATGAACGTGCAATCCTGGACCAGGCCCTCTTCCCATACGGTCAGAGCGCCACCATCTGAATTAGAAGAACTGTTGTCGATGAAGCGACACCGAATGAATTCCGTGAGCTCGTCGGCCTGCACAGCGCCCGCAATCCCCGGTGTGGAGTTTCCGATGAAGTCACAGTCCACGAACATCAATGGGTCATCGTCCGACGAAATGTCTGTACTCACTGCACCGGCGTAGCTGTTGGAATAGTTTCCTTCAAACACGCAGTGTTCGAAGCGTGGGGCAATTCCGTTTGTTCCGTATGCGAGGGTAACTGCGGCGCCAGACCCAGCATCCCAGTTCGCAACGAACCGACAATTGCGGACGGTCATCCCTGCATTCAGAAGTACAAGGCCCGCTACAAGCGGATTCGACCCGCCGGGTGCGTGCGCTGCGGTGATGGTGCAACCGTCGAAAACGACACTTGGCGTGAATCCGTTGCCAACAGCTCGCAGTATCGTGTAGGAGTTTTCACTCGAATTGACGAAGTTCGGGCCGTCATCGCCGGCGATGTCGCCACTGAAGACTGTGACGTTCGTCACCGGATCTTGCTGGGAGAGCAGCGTCTCCGTTCCGTTGAATCCGCCGTAGATACTGACCCCAGGAACGAGCACGAATTCAGCGAATGGGTCGTTGATGTTGGTGGTCGGCTTGTACGTGCCAGCGGCCACCCAAATCTGCTTCACGACTCCTTGGGATTGCGACGCGTCTGTGAGCGCATCTTGGAACCGCGCATAGGCCGTAGCCCAGGAGAGCCCATCGCCTCCCATAGGAGCGTCTGCACGGACGTGCCGTCTTCCGGAGAGCATCTCTGCGGCACCAGCGGGGGCCGGCAGGAGGAGTAGTGGCAACAGCGCGAGGCAATGGAGGTGCATAGCGTCGTTCCGTCAGGTTCGCGCACGAGCGCCCGCTCGATGCGACAGGAGAGATGGAAACTGCCCTAAGTGAGGCAACGGCCCCGCTTCCGCGCCTTGCATGCTAGCATCATGCGGCGCATTCCGGGTGGTCGCGTCGTGAGGCGTGCAGACCCGCGAACCGGGGAAGCGTTAGGGGGCCACACATGCATCGCCGTACCGAGGCTCGATCTTTTCCCGCGACCGCTGTTGCGCTTCTGCTGCTCACCGCCGTCGCACAGTCCCAGCATTCCGCTGTCCCCCAGATCGGTTCTCGCAGTCCGGCGGTCCATGAAGCACACCCCCCGGCAGTGTGGCTTCCCGCGGAGCAACCACTCCTGTCGTTTTCTGTCCCCGACGACACGATTCAGGCGCTAGCTGTCGATGGTGATCGACTCTACATCGGCGGACGGTTCGGCTGGGTGGGGCGCTACACAGGCGCAAGCGCGAGGATGGACATCAACACTGGGGCGCCCGCCTCGAACTGGCCACGAATCGCCGGACAAGTGAAAGCGGTCGTCATCGATCCGTCCGGAGGTTGGATCGTCGGCGGAACGCTCGAGAGCGTCAACGGCGAATCGCGGCAGGGGATCATTCGCATCGCACCGAATGGATCTCTCGATGCATGGGATCCCAAAGTCCCCAATGGAGTGCGAGCTCTAGCTGTTCGAGGTTCGACACTATACATCGGCGGCGACTTCCCCGAAGACATCGGAGGCGTGCCCGCCGCACTCGCCGCGATCGATCTCAACACTGGTGATGTGTTGCCGTGGCGACCGAGTGGGCTCAGCGGCTGGACCTCCACCGTGATCGTAAATGCGTTGGCGACGTCTCCTGCTGCCGTGTACGTCGGCGGTTTCTTCGCGACGACGATGGGTGGATCATTCCGTCGCAACTTCGCTGCGCTCGACCCTGTATCTGCCGTGGCACTCGCGCCGAATCCGGCACCCGAAGGAACCGTCGAGGCGCTGCTCGATGCAGGTAGCGAGCTGCTTGTGGGCGGGAGTTTCGGCTTTATCGGCGGCCGACCGATTGCCTACTTGGCCACGATGAATCCCGCGAACGGCGCGATCGATACGTGGAACCCCCAGCTCGACGGCTCGGTTCGCGCGCTGGCGCGCTCGGCGAACACGGTCTACGTGGGAGGATCGTTTCACACGTCCGGTGCGCAGCAGCGCAATTGCGCTGCCGCGTTCAGCCTTCCTTCCCACAGCCTTCTCGCGTGGAATCCGAATGTCTCGGATCCGGCTGGGTTCCCAAACGTACAGTCTCTTGCGGTTGCTTCGAACGGCGTCTACGTCGGCGGCGAGTTCCGTGGCGTCGGCGGCGCTGCGCGCAGAAGCCTTGCGCGTGTTGATCCGACGTCGGGGCTGGCAACTGCCTGGACTGGCGACGTAGCTGGTGAAGTTCACGCACTGACGTCCGCGTCAACGGGCGTCGTGGTTGGCGGACGATTCGAGCTAGTCGGCGGTGAAGCGCGTGCCGGACTGGCGGCGATCAGCCTGACGACCGGCGATCTCTTGCCTTGGGCACCAATCGTCCACGACAACCTCGCTCCCGAGATCATTGGAACGGTGACCGACATCGTTCCCGCCGGGGACAAAGTGTACGTGAGCGGCGGATTCCGCTACGTCAACGGCGAAGAGCACGAACAACTGGCGCTCATCGATGGCCAATCTGCTGCGCTCGATCCGGTCTTCGATCCTCACCTCGCGCACGGATTCTTCGTGTCCAAGCTGATTCTGAGCAATGCAAGGCTCTACGCAGCAGGAGCGATGAAGATCCCGGGTGCAGGAGAGCGGTCGCTGGCGGCGTTTGACCCACAGAGCGGAGCATGGATCCCAGCCTGGGGCGCGAGCGCGAACACGACCGTGTACTCGATGGCGCTCTCCAAGCTGTCGCAACAAATCCTGATCGCAGGACCGTTCACGGAAGTTGGATCACCGCCGCAATCGCGGGCTGGCGTGGCCGCAGTGGATCCGGGGTCGGGACAGCTCACACCGTGGAACCCGAATCCCAATGGTCCGGCGAGCGCGTTTGTGCCATTCGGTGACACGATCTGGCTGGCAGGCGACTTTGACGTGCTGCAAGCCTCCAATCCGAGACAGTCATTGGCGCAGGTCGATGCGACAACGGGTGTCCCGTCATCGTTCGAGTTCCACCCCCATCCGGGGTACAAGGACGTGACCTCACTCGCGAGGCACGGCGTCGTGCTGTACGTCGGCGGCCGATTCGAGGTCGGCCCGCTTCCGTACACCATGAATCTGCTCGCACTGGACACGCGCGCCGGACAGCCGTTTGGGTGGAATCCGCAACCAAACCGTGAAGTTGGACTGATGCTCGCCTCTCACTCGCATCTAGTTGTGACCGGGGACTTCACATCGATCTCGGGCGTCGGTGTTGCGAGGCTCGCCGTGTTTCCTCTCGAGCAAGCCGAATAGGGATTGCTGTAGCGCGTCTAGCCCGAATACCAGCCGACGCTTCGTATCGACGTTGCCGACTTCAGCGTCCGCGCCCGGCGCGTGTCGCGCTCATGACGATCCAGGTCTCCGCGGGTCCTTCGTACCCCTCTTCATCCCGAAAATCCCGCGCGCGGCGGCGAACGAAGGATCCACGACCGGTGACGCTGATCGACCGTCGATTAAACTTGCGTGAGCGGCCGGGCCGATGGACCGGGAATGTTCTTCCTGATCCTGCTTCGCGCGATTCTGACGTCGCAAGCCTCGCTCGCACTCGAGAACCTCGCACTGCGGCAACAAGTGGCCGTGCTCAAGCGCAGCGTGCCGCGTCCGCGCATTCGATTGAGTGATCGCATCTTCTGGGTCGCGCTACGGAGACTGTGGACCGACTGGCGGATGAGCCTTCTCGTCGTTCAGCCCAGCACGGTCGTCCGTTGGCACCGTCGTGGATGGCAACTCTTCTGGCGATGGAGATCGCGCGGTAAACCCGGTCGACCGTCGATCTCGTTGGAGGAGCGCGAGCTCATTCGCCGGCTCTCACTGGAGAACCGACTCTGGGGCGCGCCGCGGATTCAGCAGGAGCTCGAACACATCGGTTTCCAAGTCGCCAAGTCCACGATCGAGCGGTACATGGTGCGACACCGCGGTCCGCCTTCGGGGACGTGGCGCGCGTTCCTCGAGAACCACGCTAGTGAGATCCTCGTGTGCGACTTCTTCCTCGTGCCGACCGCGACGTTCAAGACGCTGATCGGTTTTGTGGTGATGGAACTCGACCGACGACGGATCGTGGCGTGCGACGTGACCTCGAATCCAACGGCAGAATGGGCTGCGATGGTCGTGCAACGCGCCGTGGCTGCTGCCCGTGGCCGTCGTTGTTATTTGATTCGTGATCGCGACGACATCTACGGCGACGAGTTCAAGGCCGTCATGCGGGTACTGGGCCTGCGGCAGATGGTGAGCGCGTATCACTCGCCGCTTCAGAACGCGCACGCCGAGCGCGTCATCGGGACGGTCCGGCGCGAATGCCTCGATCATGTGATCGTGCTCGGCGAGTCGCACGCTCGCCGTATTCTCAACAAGTACGTCGGCTACTACGACGCAGAGCGCGCGCATCAGTCGCTCAAGGGCGACGCGCCGGAACCGCGTCGCGCGTTCGGCAAGGACGACGGTCGCGTGATCGCGACTTCGCACCTCGGCGGGCTGCACCACAGCTACCGCCGAGCGGCCTGACGGCCTGATCAAGAGCCGCGACTTCTCAGGATGAGCCTCGCGAAGTACGCTCGCGAGCGCACCGCATTGGATTCCGCTTGTCCCTGATCGCACACATGGGGCTGCGTCCGCGCGCCGTCCGCTTGGAAGCGTCCGCGTTCACGAGCGGTGTGATGCGTTCGGCGATGCGGATGGGGTTTTCGGGAGGCACAGG
>JANLUN010000224.1:0-2678 GCA_031363505.1 Planctomycetota bacterium
ATCGAAGCCATCTGCGAGATCGGCGTCGGCGTGCCGTAGTAGTCGACACGAATCCCTTCGACGAGCGCGGTCGACGCACGCGCGGTGCGGATCGTCCGCAGGTGATCCGCCAGGTGGTGCAGCGCCTTCTCGAGCTTCTCCTTCGTGTCCTTGATCGTCACTTGGTAGCTCATCGTCCACTCCCGATCTTGGTGCCGAGGGGTTCGCCCCGGATCACACGCTCAAGGTTTCCTTCCTCGAACAGGTTGAACACGATCACGGGCAGGCGGTTCTCCATGCACATCGTGATCGCCGTGCCGTCCATCACGCGCAGTCCTTGGCTCAGCACGTCCATGTAGGACAGGTCGCGGTAGAGCTTCGCTTTCGGATTCTGCTTGGGGTCGGAGTCGTACACGCCGTCGACCTTCGTCGCTTTCAGCAGAACTTCGCACGAGAGCTCGGTCGCGCGCAGCGCGGCGGCCGTGTCGGTCGTGAAGAACGGATTGCCGGTGCCCGCCGACAGGATCACGACGCGTCCCTTCTCGAGGTGCGAGAGCGCCTTGCGCCGCACGAACGGCTCGGCCACTTGCCGGATCTCGATCGCGGTCTGCACGCGCGTCTCGAGGCCGTGGCTTTCGAGCGCGTCGGAGAGCGCGAGACCGTTGATTACCGTGCCGAGCATCCCCATGTAGTCGGCGCTCGCGCGATGGCCGCCGAGCTTCGAGAACTCGGCGCCGCGCAAGATGTTCCCACCGCCGCAGACGATCGCGATCTCGACTCCGAGCCCCGCGACCTTCGCGATCTGGCGCGCGATCTTCTGCACGGCCTCGGGTGCGATCCCGTGGCCGGTCGCGGGGTCGCCGAGCGCTTCGCCCGACAGCTTGAGGAGCACGCGTTGGTAGGGCTTCGTCATCGTTCCTGTCCGGGTCGCGAGCGCGCGCGACGCACGTTCCCGCAGAGGATAGGAAGCCGGACGGGCCGTTGTCGAATGAGTCGCAGGGCTTTCGTGCGCCCGGATGCTCCGCAAATGCGCAGGGCCGATGCGACGCACCGGCCCTGCTGGCTGTACTGGCCCCCGATCAATCGGGGGATCGGGCGAATCGGTTGAATCGGGCGCGGCGCGACTCTCGAGTCGCCCCGCGGCGGGATCACTTCCCGATTTGATAGCGCACGAAGGCTTCGATCTTCGCGCCCTTGCCGAACGTCGCGTCGGCGACTTTTTGCACGGTCGTGCTCTCGTCCTTGAACCACTTCTGCTCCGACAGAACGTTGTCCGCGTAGAACTTGTCGAGCTTGCTCGCGACGATCTTGTCCTGCATCTCAGCCGGCTAGCCCTTGACATCTTCGAGGTAGATCGCGCGCTCGCGCTCGATACGCTCGGCCGGGATCTCGGCGCGCGAAGACGCCGACGGGTTCGCGAACACGATGTGCATGCACAGGTCCTTGAGCGCGGCCTGAGCCGTTTCGTCCGCGGCCTCCGTCGTGACGGAAACGAGGGCCGCCTTCTTGCCGTCGTGGTGCACGTAGCAGCCGACGCGCCCCTTCATATTCTCGAAGCGTTGGAAGCGGGCGACCTGCGTGTTCTCGCCCAGCTTGCCGACGAACAATTGGATCGACTCGCCGAGCTTCGTGCCGGTCTGCGAGTGCTTGAACTCGAGCAGCGCTTCGGTCGAGGCCGGGTTCTTCTCGGCGACCTGCGAGCAGATCTCCTTCAGGAGGCCCGTGAAATCGTCGGTGTTCGCGACGAAGTCGGTCTCGCACGTCATCGCGACGAGCGCGCCGACGCGCGCCTTCGGGCCGATCCACGCGTGGACTCGCCCCTCACCCATCTCGCGCGACGCTCGCTTCTCCGCCGTCTTCAGACCGGACTTGCGCAGGTGGTCGACGGCGCCCTCGAGATCGCCGCGGCTGGCTTCGAGCGCGCGCTTGCATTCCATGAGGCCGGCGCCGGTCCGCTCGCGCAGATCGCGCACCATGGCAGCTGTGATTTCCATTGTCATGTCTCGTCAGGATGCGGCTCCGGACGCGGAGCCTGGCTGGAACTCTATTCGTGCGACGCGCGCCCGTACGACGCGCGCAGCGACGCGATGTGCGCGCGCCGCGGTTCGACGAGAACGCTCGCGCGTCTCGTCACTCGGTCGTGTCGTCGCCGCCCGCAGCACCGCGGTTGCCGGCGAGCTCGACCGTGTCGTCCACGCCGACGGTGGCGCGCGCACGGGGCCGATCATCGCGGCCTTCGCGGGGAGCGAGGCCGTCGGGTAGCCGATTCCCGCGCGTCGGGCGCGGCTCGTCGCCGACCGGTTGCGTTTCTTCACGCTTCTCGGCCGAGCCCATCGACGCCGATTGTTCGCGGTGATTCGCGCAACCCTCTTCGACGGACTTGACGAGCTGCTCCATGAGGAGCCGCACCGACTTCAGCGCGTCGTCGTTGCCGGGGATCACGATGTCGACCTGGCTCGGATCGCAATCGGTGTCGAGGATGCCGATGACGACGAGGCCCATGCGGCGTGCTTCGCGCACGGCGTTGGCTTCGCGCGCCGGATCGACGACGACCATCGCGGCCGGGATGCCGAGCATTTCGCGGATCCCGCCCAGGTTGCGCGTGATCTTGCGGCGCGTGCGGCGCAGGCTCGACACCATCTTCTTCGAGTACTGACCGAGCGTACCGTCGTCCTCCATCCTCTCGAGCTCCTCGAGCC
>JANLUN010000251.1:0-4661 GCA_031363505.1 Planctomycetota bacterium
GAATCTCCGACAACCCGGGCAGCGACGACCCGCTCGAGCCCGTCGCGTGGTTCGACGCACTGCACCACGCGCGCGAGCCGATGAGCGGCGAAGCGATGCTCCGATTCGCCGATCACCTGTGTACGAACTATCTCGTCGACGCCGACGTGAAGCGCATGGTCGACACGCGCAACATCGTGATCGTTCCGTGCGTCAACCCCGACGGCTACGAGTTCAATCGTCAGACCGATCCGGGCGGCGGCGGACTGTGGCGCAAGAACCGGCGTAACAACGGCAACAGCACGTTCGGCGTCGATCTGAACCGCAATTACGGCTGGGAATGGGGTGGTCAGTGGAGCGGTTCGAGCGGCGTGACGAACGACGAGACGTACCGCGGTCCGTCGGAGTTCTCCGAGCCAGAGACGCGCGCCGTGCGAGATCAGCAACTCGCGCATCCGCCGGGGATGGCGCTGTCGGCGCACACGTACAGCGATCTCATGCTGTACCCGTGGGGTTACGACAAGATCGTCTCCACCGACGATGCGCAGTATCGGTGGTACGGCGAACAGATGACCGCGGCGAACTCATGGCCGTTCGGAACGTCGTGGCAGATCCTCTACCTCGCGAATGGCGTCAGCTCCGATTGGACCTACGGCGCGCTCGGCACGTTCGCGTTCAGCCCCGAGATCGGATCGGGGAACGACGGCTTCTGGCCGGCGCCCGCGCGTATTCAACCGCTCTTCGAGTCGGTGCTCCCCGCGCTCATGCAGGTCACGCAATGGAGCGGCGGCTGGATCGAGAAAACGGGCGAGGTGTGGAACGAGGTGCAGGGCGACGGCGACGACGATCAAGAGCCGGGTGAGGTGTGGGATCTCGAGTTCGCGTTCGCGAACCCCGGAGTGGCGGCAGCGCGCGGGATCGTGCGGCTCACGTCGAGTCACCCCGAGGTGCAAGTGGTCCACGGCGTCGCGACATTCCGAGTTTCGGAGCAGACGTTCAGCACGTCCTTGGTCGCGGCGCCCGCTCCGCCGCATGCGCCGGCGAAGTACCAGCCGATTTCCCTGCGCCTCGCGTTCCCCGCGAACGCCGCGGACGGTGTGTACGACGTCGACGCGTCGTTCGCATACGACGGCGCCTCGACCGTGGACACGGTGAAGGTCAAGCTCGGAACACCGCGCGTGCTGTCGCACGACGACATGGAGATCGCCGCATTCGGCTGGCAAGTGGCGGACGCGACGAACTACTCCTGGCAACGCGCGGTCCCACAAGTCACGACGTCGGGAAGCGAGACCGCGCAGCCCGGCAACGACAACCCTGCGGGCAGCGGAACGATGTGTTGGGTCACCGGCGCCGCGGCGGGTTCCGCCGCTGGGACGAACGACGTCGACGGCACGACCGTGCTCACGTCGCCGGTGTTCCGCGCGTCCGGTTTCGCTCACCTCGAGCTCGAGTACGCGCGCTGGTTCGCCAACTTGCTCGGCAGCGCGCAGGACGATCACTTCGTCGCGGAAGTCTCGAACAACGGCGGCGGGAATTGGGTGACGCTCGAGTCGAGCCCGAACGCGAACGCGTGGCAGACGGCGCGCTTCTCGCTCGAGGATTTCGTGACGCTCACCGACGCGATGCGCCTGCGCGTGACCATCGCCGACGCACCGAACAACGACTTGACCGAAGCAGCGCTCGACGACGTCGTGCTGCGCACGCTGAGCCATCTGCCGACGCTCGGCGCGTGGGGACCTGCGACCGCGGGTTCGAGCGCGCGCCTTTTCGTCGACGGTCCGCCGTCCGTCTCGTTCACGATTCGGCGCTCGACGCAATCGAACGCGGGCGTGACCGTGAGTGGAGCCGCGGGCCTCTCGTACTTGGACGGGAGCGTGCAGGACGTCGCGAGCGGAACGACCGACGCGAATGGCCGCGCGCGGATCACGTGGACGGTGGCGGCGGGATCACCGCTCTACTTGCAGGCGGTGTACGACGAAGGCGGCCCGCAAGCCGCCTTCTCGAATCTCCTCACGCTGCCGTGATCGTCACAGGCCGAAATGGCCTTTCCAGTTGGCGAGGTGCGTCGCGAGATTCTTCTCGAGCAGTGAGCCCGACGGCGCACCACGACGCGCCGCGTCGAGGTGCTGGCGATAGCGCTCTTGCGCAGACTCGTCGCCGCCGCCGCGCATCATCGCTGGGTGAGCTGCGAGTGCCGCGGCAAACTCGATCGTGCCGATCTGATCGTTCTTTTCGGCCCGCGCTCGCGCGAGCGCCATCTTGAAGTAGCCGTACCCGTCGATCTTGTCGGCGACGCCGGCGCGGTAGTCGAGATCGACGCCGGCTTGACGGAAGCAGGCGACGAGGAAGCCCGCGTCGAACCACGCGGTCGACTCCTTCGCGCCGCTGGACGCTTGATCGAGGAGCGTCAGCGTGCGCTGTCCGAGAAGCTGCCACGCGAGCTTCTCGTCCTTTTGCAGGTAGATCGTCGCGCGGCGCAGCGTCTCCATCCGCACCATGAGGTCGGTCTCCGTCTTGAGCAGGGCGGCGACGTCCTCGAGGAGCCGATCGCGTTCGTAGCCGGACTTCTTCCCCCACGGCAAGCTGCGCGCGCTCCCGATGTCGAAGTCGTGACAGACGAGTGGTGCTCCGAGAATCGGACGTGCGGGCGCGGAGAAACTGGGCGCGGCGAGCGCGACGAGGACAACGACAAGACTCCAGATCTTCATGGATGGGCTCCTTTCGGTCGACGAAGGAGCGGACGGTGGCGCGAGTCACGGTGTTAGCGACCTTCTCGCGTCCGTAGAATCCGCACGCATGTCGAAGGTCGAGGGAATGCTGACGCTGGACGAACTCGCGACGCGCGTGGCCGCGGGCGAGATCGAGACCGTGCTCGTCGCGTTCACCGACCACTACGGTCGGATGATGGGCAAGCGCTACGACGCGGAGTTCTTCCTCGAGGAAGCCGCGCGACACGGCAGCCATGCGTGCGACTACTTACTGACCGTCGACATGGAGATGAACCCGGTCGCGGGGTATCGCTTCGCGAATTGGGAGCGCGGGTACGGCGACTTCCAGTTGCAACCGGACCTCTCGACCCTGCGCGTCGCAAGCTGGCTCGATCGAACGGCGGTCGTGCTCTGCGACGTGATGGACACGAAGAGCAAAGCGGCGGTGTCCGTCGCGCCCCGCACGATCCTGAAATCACAGGTCGAACGCACCGCGAAACTCGGCTTCGATCCGATGGCGTCGTCCGAGCTCGAGTACTTCCTCTTCCAGGATTCGTACCGCGACGCGGCGACGAAGGGTTATCGCGGACTCGAACCTGTCGGTTGGTACCTCGAGGACTATCACGCTCTGCAAGGCGCGCGCTCCGAGTTCTTCCATGCCGAAGTGCGCCGCCGCTTGAAGCGTTCCGGCGTGCCCGTCGAGAACTCGAAGGGCGAGTGGGGTCTCGGACAACACGAGCTCAACGTGCGCTACGCCGACTCGCTCGCGATGGCCGACAGGCACGCGGTGTACAAGCAGTGCCTCAAGGAAACCGCGGATCAGATGGGCGTGAGCGTCACGTTCATGGCGAAGTTCGCGGCCGATCAAGCCGGCTCGAGCTGCCACATCCACCTGAGCTTGTGGAAGAACGGCAGGAGCGCGTTTCCCGGCAAGAAGAAGCTCGGCCCGGTCGAGTGCTCCGACGTCTTCCGCTGGTTCCTCGGCGGTTGGATCGCGCACGCGCCCGAAGTGATGTGCTTCTACGCGCCGACGGTGAACTCGTACAAGCGCTATCAATCGGGCTCGTGGGCTCCGACGCGACTCGCGTGGAGCTACGACAATCGCACCGGCGGATTCCGCGTCGTCGGCGACGGACAGAGCTTGCGCATCGAGTGCCGCATCCCCGGCGCTGATTGCAACGGGTACCTCGCGCACGCGGCATCGCTCGCGTCGGGACTCGACGGCATCGAGAACGAGATCGAGCCGCCGCCGATCTTCGAAGGCGACATCTACGCGGCCGAATCGTTGCCGCGCGTTCCGCGATCGCTCGCGGAAGCCGCCGAACGATTCGCGTCGAGCTCGTTCACGAAGCGCGCATTCGGAGCCGACGTAGTCGAGCACTACGCGCACTTCTACCGCAACGAACAAGAAGCGTTCGACAAGTCCGTCACGGACTGGGAACGGCAGCGCTACTTCGAGCGTATTTAGCGCGCGCGTCAGCGGTTCTTGCTCGCGACCACGGCGTAGCCAAGACAAGCGTCGCCGTCGGTGCTGAATCGCTCCGCGATCGCAAAGACAATGTGCACGAGCGCTACGAACGGCAGCACTAATGGTGCGCGCCAGCGTGAGAGCCGCACCGAGCCGTCGCGCTGACGCGCGCGCGACGCGAACGTGCGCACCAGCCATTGCGCGAAGAGGTGCCCGGTCGCGGACGAGTAGTTGCCGCGCGGATCGATCGACTCCATTTCGAATCCATGACGGCCGAGAACGGCCGACAGGCCCGACGGTGTATAGCGCCAGAAGTCGTACGGCAGCGCGTGCATCGGCGCGATGAACGGAACGGTCATCAGCAACCGTCCGCCGGGCCGCAGCACGCGCGTCAGCTCGGACATGCAGTGTTCGGGATCGGGCACGTGCTCGAGCGTTTCGAGCAAGAGCACCGTGTCGAACGCGGCGTCGCGAAACGGCAACCTTCGCGCGTCCCCCCAGACGTC
>JANLUN010000306.1:0-7541 GCA_031363505.1 Planctomycetota bacterium
CCGCCGCGAGCGGTGGTGTGAAGTGGAAGATGTCGACGAAGCGCCTGTGAACATCGACGTGGGCGCACGCCGCCTCGCGCGCGGACTGCGTATTGTCGGCGCGTCGCTTGCCCTCGTCGTGTGCGCGCGGGCGGCGGTCACGCCTGCCAGGTCGGTCACGTCGAGCGGCGAGAGTGCGCGCGCGCTCCTCGGCGCGGGTAACGCGGCGGAAGCGCTGAAAGCCGCGACGGCCGAGCTCGAACTCGCGCCGGACGACGCCGAGCTCCTCGAGCTCGCGTCGCGCGCGGCCGAAGCGTCGGGATCGCCGGATGCGGCGCTCTGGTACGCGCGCCTCGCGTCGCGCAGCGATGCGCCCGCCAAAGATGCGAAGAAGTTCACCGACGCGCTCGCCGCGCGCATCGCCGCGCTCGATCCGTTGCAGCAGAAGGATCGCGCCGGGCTCGACGCGTACGCGACGGCACTGCTCTCCCTCGGCCAGAAAGCGGCCACGAAGAAGTTCTATCTCAACGCCGTCGAGCTCTTCGAGCGCTGCAAGAACACCGCGCTCGCCGCGAAGGCGGAAGCCGAGCTGGCCAAGATCCACGGCAACAAGAAGGCGGTGGAAGCGCTCCTCGACTCGGGGATCGACGTACCGGTGCGCGCGAAGAAGAAGCGTTCGGCGGAAGCGACAGCGCGCGAGGACGCGAAGCACGCCGATTGGGAACACGCGCACGTCATCAAAGGCGACAACTACACCATCATCACCGACATGGGCATCGACACCGGAGAAGCGATGTCGCTCGCGATGGAGCAGATGAATCGCTACTACCGCAAGGTGTTCCACGTGAAGGAGCGCGGCGGCGACACGGCGCGCGTCACGATCCGCGTGTACAAGACGCGCGCGGAGTTCGACGACAACGAGGACGGAGAGCAAGCGCCGGGAGTCAAAGGCTTCTTCAGGCCCGGCGCCAACGAAGTGGCGACGTACGACACGCGCGAGGAAGGCTTCGCGCCGTCGTTTCTTTGGTCGACGCTGTTCCACGAAGCGTCGCACCAGTTCACGCACTTGATCGCGCCCGGCAACTTGATCCCGGCGTGGCTCAACGAAGGCACAGCGAGCTACTTCGAGGGCGCGCGACTCCTGCCGAACGGTTCCGTCGAGACGAACCTCGTCCCGGAAGGACGGCTCGCTCCGCTGAAGGCGTCGATCGGCGCGAACTCGCCGCGGCTCGAATCGGTCGTGACGTACTTCCAGCCAGGATCGTACGAGGGGAGCTACTACCCGTTCGGCTGGGGGCTCGTGTACTTCCTGTTGAACTACGAGAACGCGCAGTGCGAGCGCATCTACGAGCCGCTGTATCGCGAGTACATGCTCGCGTACAAGTCCGGCGCGACGCACAACGTCAAGGATCGCTTCGTCGAATACTTCGTGACGCGCGTCAAGGATCCGGAGGTGACGAGCTTCGCGGACTTCGAGAAGCGCTGGAAGGCGTGGATCCTGATGCTCGCGGACAACTACTTCGGTCCGCCCGAGAAGGCCGACGCGATCCTCGCGCAGGCGCGCAAGCAGCGGGACAAGCAGAAGTTCGACGCGGCGATCGAGAGCTACCGCTGGGCACTGTCGAAACGTCCGGACGATCCGGGCGCGGAGTTCGAGCTCGCGTCGGTGCTCGAGTCGCAGAGAGCCGCCGATGCCGCCACGTACAGCTATCGCCGCGCGCTGGGCCTTCTCCGCCAACGCGCCGAGGGATCGTCCGTCGAGCTCGGCGGCAAGTCGCTCGATCGAGCGGCCGCGATCGACCTGTGCGTGCAGCGTGTCACCAAGCTCGACGCGTTGCTTGGAACGGAGCTGCGCGCCGCCGAAGGAACGTTCCTCGAAGCATCGCTCGCGATCGCGAGCGAGTACGCCGGGGCGCAACGATCTCTCGTCGCACTCGACCGGCTCGATCGGGCGCGCGCTGCGCTCGGCGAAGAGCAGTCGCTCACCGATCTGCGCGCCGAGATCGCGAAGTCGAGCGGCGCCGACACGCGTCGATGGAGGCGCATCGATCAGGGCGATCTCGCGTTGACTTGGGACGTCAGCAACCCCGAGTTCAAGAAGGGGCCCGAAAGCATCGTGGCGCGCACGGGCGTTCCCGCGACCTGCATCTCGAAGGCAGAGCTGCCGGCGAGCTATGCATTCGAGACGCGCCTCTCGGTGAAAGATCCGGGCGAGAGGGGCATGTTCGGAATTGTCTTCGGCGCGAATGCGAACGCGATGCAGATCGTGGTGCTGATGGCGAATCGCTCCGTGCAGCTCGCCGAGCTCGACGGCAATCGATTGCGGCCGATCAAGCCGCTCGGGCGAGCGCAGGCCGACGGTCCGCTGGAGGTCACGCTCGCGATCGAGGTGGTGGGCAACAAGGTCGAATTCTTCGTGGACGGGAAGTCCGTCAACAAGCGGCCGTACCGTCCCGACGAGCTCGCGGGCGACGTCGGGCTGCTCGTGTACGACGGTGAAGGTCAGTTCCAGAACGTGCGCCTACGGTACTGACGTGCGGCTCACCTCACGTTCGGCGATCTCGCCGCCATGACCCGCTCCCGCAAGCTCCTGCGCCGCTCTGCGGTCCTGTTCGTCTCCATCTGCGCGTGGTCGCTCGTCGCCGAGTTCGCGTTGCGCCGCTGGTACCCGATCGACGCGCTGTACTTCCAAGTCGACACGCAGCGCTACTACAAGCCGCTCGAAGGCGCGCGCACGGTCAACCTGCCGATCCCCGGCAGCGGTGCGCCGCAAGTCGTTTGGAATTTCAACTCGCAGGGATTCCGCGGCGACGAGCTCGCGCCGAAGTCGCCGGACGTCAGGCGCATCGCGGTGTACGGCGACTCGTTCGTGCACGCGCGCGAGACGAGACTTCCGGAGACGTTCGTCGTGCGTCTCGCGGACGAGCTCGCGCGCGCCGGCCGGCGCGTCGAGACCGTCAACGCCGGCGTGATCGGCTACGGGCCCGATCAATCGATGCTCCGTTTTGAATCGGAAGCCGATTGGCTCGCGCCGGATGTCGTCGTGTTCGCGATCTGCTCGCACAACGATTTTCGCGAGCTCGCGCTGACGCGGCTCCTGCGCGTCGGCAAGGGCGGAGCGCTGGTCGAATCGTTTCGGAGCAGCGATCCGGAGTACGTCGAGCGCTTCCAACGGTACGCCGAGAAGCAGGAGCGCCAAAAGGCGCGGACGTCGAAGTTCGCGCTCGCGCGGCTCGTGCGGCACGTGGCCGGGCTGGCGCCGCAGGAAGCGACACCCGCGGCGCGCGACCAGACCTTGCTCGCGAACGAGATCCGCGATTGGCGCCTCAGTTCGGCCGCGATCGCGCGCGCGGGTTCGGAACCGCCGCCGGATCCGAGCACGTTGATCGATGCCCCGCCGAACGATCCGGGGTCGATCGAGCTGGCGCGCACCGAGCTCGCGCTCTTCGCGCGCGTGCTGGCGCGCTTTCGCGACGACTGCAAGGCGCGCGGGATCCCGTTCGTCGTCGTCGCGATTCCGTGCAAGTTCGACGTCGTGGACGATCCGACGCTCGCGACCCTGGGCGCGCCGCCGCCGGAGTACCGGCCGAGCACGATGACGGACACGTCGGCGCGCGTGGCGAAGGAGCTCGGCATTCCGTGTCTCGATCTCTTCGAGCCGTTCCGCGTGCGTGGCGGGCGCGAGCTCTTCCTCGGCGGATCCGACACGCACTGGAGCCCGGCCGGACAATCGTTCGCGGCGGAGCTCCTCGCGCGGTTCCTCGTGTCGCAGCGCGTGCTGTAGTTCAGCGGGCGATGTTCAGCGCACCCGGTCGGAGCGCTTCGCCGAGAGCGCGCGCGTCACGAGCGGTCCGACGACGCCGCCCGCGACGAGCACGAGCGTAATCACGACGGCGAAGCGCGCGAAACCCGCGCCGCCGCGGGGGAAGCTCCACCAGAAATGGCCGAGCTCTGCCGCGCCGAAGCACACGAGACCCAGGATCAGCACCCAACCCTCTTTGAAAAGGAGGCGCGCGTCGCTTCGCGCGGTGACGCCGTCGTCTTCGAGCACCCAACCGCGCGGCAGCGCGTCGCGGATCTCGCGCGGCGTCGGCGCGCGGTTCCCGGGACCGACGCGCGAGAGATCGACGAGTTGTTCGACGGCGATGCGCACGCGCGGCTCTCAGTGCTCGGCTTGGATGATCCGCAGAAGCGTCTCTTTGACGATCGCCGGGTTCGCGCTGCCCTTCGACGCTCTCATCACGGGGCCGAGCAGCGCGTTCAGCGCCTGCTCCTTGCCGGCCTTCACGTCGGCGATGATCTTGTCCTTGCCCGCGAGCGCTTCGCGGCACCAATTCTCGATCTGCGCGGTGTCTTGGACCTGAGCGAGCCCGAGCTCGTCGACGAGCACCTTGGCGCGCTTCCCCGTCTTCATCATCTCGCGCAGCAGCGTGCGCGCCGAGGAGGTGTTCACCGTGCCCTTCTCGACGAACGCGATCACTTCCGCGATGTCGTTCGGACGGATCTTGAGCTCGTCGACCGAGCGCGCGTCCATCTCGGGATCCGAGAACGCGCGCATCACTTCATTCGTGATCCAGTTGGCCGCTTCCTTCGGCCGGCCGCTGATCCGTAGGACCGCTTCGAAGAAGTCCGCGACCGCGCGGTCCGCCGTCAGCACGCCGGCGTCGTACTCGGAGAGCGCCAGGCTCTCGCGGTAGCGCCGGCGGCGTGCCGCGGGGAGCTCGGGGAGGAACGAGCGCTGGCGTTCGAGGAAAGCCGCGTCGACCGTCACCGGCGGGAGGTCCGGCTCCGCGAAGTAGCGGTAGTCGTGCGCGCTCTCCTTGCTGCGCATCGTGCGCGTGACGCCCTTCGCAGAGTCCCACAGGCGCGTCTCCTGCACCGGGAACTGCGACGGCTCGCCGGACTCGTAGGCAATGATCTGACGCTGGATCTCGTACTCGATCGCCGCCTCGACGAAACGGAACGAGTTCAGGTTCTTGATCTCGACCTTCGTGCGCCAGCCTTCGCCTTGTGGGTGCACCGAGATGTTGACGTCGCAGCGCAGCGAGCCCTTCTCCATGTCGCAGTCGGACGCGCCGATGTACTGGAGGATCTCCTTGAGCGCGGTGAGGTACTCGTGCGCTTCCTTCGAGCTCGAGATGTCGGCTTCGGTCACGGACTCGATCAGCGGCACACCCGCGCGGTTGAGATCGACGAGCGTCGCACTGCCGCGGTCGTGGATCGCCTTCCCCGCGTCCTCTTCCATGTGGATGCGCGTCAGGCGAATGAACTTGCCGCTGGCGAGCGCGATCCCGCCGCCGCTGCAGTACGGCCGATCGAACTGCGAGATCTGGTAGCCCTTCGGCAGATCGCAATAGAAGTAGTTCTTGCGGTCGAACTTGCTGACGGCGGCGACGTCTGCGCCCAGCGCGAGCCCTGTGCGCACCGCGAGCTCGAGCGCTTCGCGGTTGAGCACCGGCAGCGCGCCCGGTTGTCCCGTGCAACGCGCGCAGGTGAGCGTGTTTGGCGGCGCGCCGAAGACGTACTCGCAACCGCAGAAGAGCTTCGTGCGCGTCTTGAGCTGGCAGTGCGCCTCGAGACCGATGACGGTGATCCAACGCACGCCCGTGCGCGCCGAGATCGTGCCCGCGGACGGTGCGAGCTGGACTCCGCTGCTCGTGCTCATGCGCGCGCTCCTCGTGTCGCGACGCGCGCAGTCGCAAGCTGCGGCGGCCGCGCGCGAGCGAAATCGGTGACGGCTTCGAACGCGCGTGCCACGCGGAGCACTCGGGCGTCGCCGCGGTGCGGCCCGATCAGTTGCAACCCGACGGGGAGCGGCGTCGAATCGACCTCGACGACACCGCACGGAACGCTGATCGCCGGCAGGCCCGACAAGCTCGTCGGCACCGTCAGCGCGTCGGCGAGGTACATCTCGAGCGGATCGTTCGCCTTCTCGCCGATCTTGAACGCCGCCAGCGGCGACGTCGGACCGGCGATCACGTCGACGGACTCAAAGGCGCGCTCGAAGTCTTGTCGCAAGAGCGCGCGCGCCCGGAGTGCGCGTCCGTACCACGCGTCGTAGTAGCCGGCCGAGAGCACGTACGTGCCGAGCAGGATGCGGCGCTTGACCTCCGCTCCGAAACCGGCGGCGCGCGTGGCGGCGAACATGCCTTGCAAGCTGCCGTCGCCGTCGACGCGCAGTCCGTAGCGCACGCCGTCGTAGCGCGCGAGGTTGCTCGACGCTTCCGCCGTGGCGAGCACGTAGTACGTGGGGATCGCGAACTCGGTGTGCGGCAACGTGACCGGGACGATCTTCGCGCCCTGCTTCTCGAGCGTCGCGAGCGCGGCTTCGACGGCGCGGCGCACTCCGCCCTCGAGCATGTTCGGGAAGTACTCCTTCGGCACGCCGACCGAGAGACCGGCGAGGCTCGCCGGATCGCGCGCGTGCTCGGGCTCGAGCGGCGGCTCGTCGAGGCACGTCGAGTCATTGGCGTCGGCACCCGACATCACGTTCATCACGAGCTCGATGTCGCGCACGCTGCGCGCGAATGGGCTGACTTGGTCGAGCGAGCTGCCGAACGCGATCAGTCCGAAGCGCGATACGCGTCCGTACGTCGGTTTGAAGCCGTGGATGCCGCACAGCGCCGCGGGTTGGCGGACGGAGCCGCCGGTGTCGGAGCCGAGCGCGATCGGCACGAGCCCCGCGGCGACGGCGACTGCGCTCCCGCTCGACGAGCCCCCCGGCGTGCGCGCGGGATCCCAGGGATTGCGCGTCGGCCCGAACGCCGAGTTCTCGGACGAGCTGCCCATCGCGAACTCGTCCATATTCGTCGTGCCGACCGGGATCGCACCGGCGTCGATCAAGCGCTGCACGAACGTCGCGGTGTACGGCGCGCGATAGCCGGCGAGGATCTTGCTCCCGCAGTTCGACTCGAAGCCCGCGAGGCACATGTTGGCTTTGAGCGCGATCGGCACGCCGAAGAGCGGACCGGGTGTCTCGCCCCCCGCGAGCGCGCGATCTAGATCGCGCGCTCGCGCTTCCGCATAGGCGCGCTCGGTGTTCAGGAAGACGTGGAGGCGTGGATCGATCGCGTCGATGCGATCGAACGTTTGAGCGATCGTCGCTTCGACGCTCTCGTCGCCGCGCGCCAGCGCGTCGCGCAGCCCGACCGCGTCGAGACCGTCCGTGCGGCTCACTCTTCGCCTCCGACCGTCTTCGGCACGCCGTAGAAGTCGTCGATGCGCTGCGGTGCGTCGGCGAGGACAGCGTCGGGGGCGAGAGACGGTTGTGGGACGTCGTCGCGCAGCACATTCGAGAGCGCCGGCCCGGCCGCCACCGGTCCCTCGCCCTCGATGGGCATCTTGGCCAGCACCTCGAAGTGCTCGAGGATGTGCGCGAACTGCGCGCCGATCGCGGCGGCTTCCTCGTCCCCGATCGCGAGGCGCGCGAGCGTGGCCATCTTGCGGACCGTGTCGATGTCTCGCTGAGTCATGGAGTGGCCGAGCGAGTGAGCGCGCGGTGCGGGGGATTCTACGCACTGGCCGGACGTGTTTCCGCATCGCGCCGTGTTCGCGCAGCGCGA
>JANLUN010000340.1:0-1451 GCA_031363505.1 Planctomycetota bacterium
ATCGGCGACGACCTGCGCATGGACTACACCGCACAGGGTCACACTGTTGGCCTCGCCCAAAGAATGGAGTCGCTCGCGCTGCCGGACAGCTGCTGCGCGACGGCGGCGACCGTGGCGCTCGCCGGCGGCTACTTCGCCTTCGAAGACCTCGGTGATTTCCGCGTGAAGGGTGTCGCGGAGCCGGTGCGCGTGCATCGCCTCATGGGCCTGGGGGCAGCGCGCACGCGCTTCGACATCTCCAGGGCGCGCGGCCTGTCGCGCTTCGTCGGGCGCGCGGCGGATCTGCGCACGCTCGAGGACGCGCTCGCGCAGACCAGCGCGGGCAACGGCCAGGTGGTGGGCGTGGTCGCGGACGCGGGCACGGGCAAGAGCCGGCTGTGCTTCGAGTTCCTCGAACGCTGCCGCGCGCGCGGCATGCGGGTGTTCGAGGGGCGCGCCGTCGCGCACGGCAAGAACATCCCCTTCCTCCCCATCTTGGAGGTGTTCCGTGCCTACTTCGGCATCACCCTCGAGGACGACGACCGCAGCGCACGCGAGAAGATCGCGGGCCGCATGGTGCTGCTCGATCTCGCCTTCGCCGACGCGCTGCCTCTGCTGTTCGACTTCCTGGGCGTCGCCGACCCGCAGCGCCCGGCACCGCAGCTCGACCCCGAGGCGCGGCAGCGCCAGCTGCTCGCCGTGATGCACCAGGTGATCCAGAGCGTCGCCGAGACGCAGACGATGGTGACGATGATCGAGGATCTGCACTGGCTCGACGCCGCGAGCGGCGAGTTCCTCGGGCACATGGTCGAAGCGCAGGGCGGCGGCCGCAATCTACTGCTGCTGAACTTCCGCCCCGAGTACCACGCCGAGTGGATGCAGAAGTCGTGGTATCGACAGATCCCGCTGACGCCGCGCGGGCGCGACGCAATCGGTGAGCTGCTGACGGATCTGCTGGGTCGCGATGCGACGATCGCCGCGCTGACGGGCCCGATCCATACCCGCACCGGCGGCAACCCGTTCTTCACCGAGGAGATCGTGCAGACGTTGATCGAGTCCGGGAGTCTCGAAGGCACGCGTGGCGCCTATCGACTCGTGACGCCGGTCGAACGCCTCGCCGTACCCGCGACGGTGCAGGCGGTGCTCGCCGCACGCATCGATCGTCTGCCAGAGCGCGAGAAGCGGTTGCTGCAGGTTGCGTCGGTAATCGGCAAGGACTTCCCCGAGCCGCTGCTGGCGGCGGTGGCGGATCTTCCAGCGGAGGAACTCAAGGCATCGCTCGCCGCGCTGCGCCGCGCCGAGTTCATTCACGAGCAAGCGATCTATCCGGTCACGGAGTACGCGTTCAAGCACCCGTTGACGCAGGAGGTTGCGCTCGGCAGCCAGCTGCGCGAGCGCCGCCGCCATGTTCACGCCGCAGTGGCGCACGCAATCGAGCAACAAGACGCGGAGCATCTCGACGAGCGCGCCGC
>JANLUN010000371.1:0-2847 GCA_031363505.1 Planctomycetota bacterium
AGATCGAAGCCGCTGACCCAGGTCAGCACGGCGGCGGCCAGCCAGAGCGCGGGAACGACGTCGCCCGAGATCCGCCCGCGCACCGCGAGCCACGCACCGAGCGGAGCGAGTGCCAGCGCGAGGCCGAGCACAGCGTGCGCCAAGAAGCTCCAGCGCTTCACGTAGCTGTAGCCGAGGAGCACGCCGAGCACGGGCAGCGAGAGCCAGCCCGACAACTCGTTCAGCGCGAACGCACCCGCGACGAACACGAGGCTCGCAATCACGACGAGCCACCGGGCGCCGCGCTCGCCGATCCGGCCCGAGGGCAGCTCGCGCGATCGCGTGCGCGGATTCTCCGCGTCGATGTCGCGATCGACGAGTCGATTGAATGCCATCGCCGCCGTGCGAGCCGCGACCGCGCACACGACGATCCAGACGAGCACGCGCACGCTCGGCGTCCCGCCCTGCGCCAGCCACGCGCCTTGCAACGCGAACGGCAGCGCGAAGATGGAGTGGCTGAATCGGACGAGCGAGAAGTAGTCGCGCACGCGCTTCATGACCGCGACGCCGCGGACGTGCCCGGATCCTCCGCCGCGGGCGAGATCCCCTTCCAACGCGTGCCGACCTGATTCTCGACGCCCAGCCGATCGAGGATCTTGCCGACAACATGGTGGACGAGGTCGTCGATGGATTTCGGCGAGTGGTAGAAGCCCGGCATCGCGGGCAGAACGATCGCTCCGAGGCGCACGAGGCGCAGCATGTTCTCGAGATGGATCGCCGACAGCGGTGTTTCGCGCGGTACCAGCACGAGTCGACGCCCTTCTTTGAGCGCCACGTCGGCCGCGCGCTCGACGAGGTTCGAGCTGAACCCGACCGACACGCGCGCGAGCGTGCCCATGCTGCACGGACACAGGATCGCGCCGCCGACGAGCGACGTCCCCGAAGAGGGCGGCGCTTCGATCGCGTCGGACGCATACGGACGGACCGAGCGCGACTTCTCGCCGATCCAGCGCGGCAAAATTTCGGGGAGGAGCTCACCGCGCGCGCCCGGATCGATGCCGAGCTCGTGACGCATCACCTTTGCGCCGGCTTCGGTGATCGAGAGGTCGACCTCGTGACCGGACTCGACGAGCGCGCGCAGGAGCGCCGCGGCGTACGCGTGTCCGCTCGCTCCGGTGATCCCCAGGAAGAATCGCGTCATAGGAATGCGTCCGGACCCGCGCCGACGAGAAGTGCCAGGTTGAAGAGCGCGTGCGCCCACGCCGCGACGCCTGGACCCCGCCAGCGAAACAGCGCGGAGAGCAGCATGCCCGCGACCGCTCTCCAAGTGAAGACGTGCGGGTCGAACGCCTCTCCGCCCGCGCCCAGCGGCTCCGTGAACGCCGCCAGGTGGGCTGCGGCGAAGACGAGGCCAGCCGTCGCGATCGAGAAGGCCTCGGCGAAAGCCCGGGTGGGACGTTCGCTCGCGCCGAACGCCCCGAGCGCTCGGAACGCGAGCAGGTAGACGAGGCTCTGCACTCCGACGCGGAACACGAGCTCCTCGAACGCCGCGCCGCCGCACACGAGGCCCGCGAGCGCGAGGCTCGGCACCGTGGGCGTCGGCTCGAGGCGCGGCGGCTCCGCGCCGAGAAGCGAGAGGAGCAGGACGAGGAGGGGTCCGAAGAGCGCGGCGGAGACGGCACCTTCGAGAACGATGCGCACGAGACGCGGCACGAGTCCGAGCGACGACGCGAACGTGCGCCACGCCGCGACGAATGCGCACACGGCGAGGACGATCCAGCGCGCGTAGTCCGCGCGGTCGCCGAGCGGCGCGATCGGGAGACTCAGGAAGAGCTCGGCCGCATTGCGCGCACCAAGCCGCCGCGACGCGAGCTCGTACGACACGACGAGCGGCAGCATCGCGAGGAAACCGAGCGACAGGCTCTTCTGCACCTGGGGCGGTCCGTGCTCGTGCGAGCCCGCGAGCTCCGATTCACGCATGCGGTCACGCATGCGCGTCATCGCGCGCGCGTCCCCAGTGAAGATGCGCGATCCCGCGCGAGAGCGGCGCGTACCCGCAGTCGCCGAATCCGGCGCTGTGCATCTGGACCTCGAACTCGCGCGGCTTCGGCCACGCGAGCACGGTGCGCGGCAGGTAGCGATACGCGTCCTTGTCGCGCGACACGAGCGCGCCGAGCGCCGGCAAACAGCGCGTGAAGTACGCACGGTAGGCGCGCGAGAGTACCGCTCCCTCGGGCATGCTGAACTCGAGCACGAGCGCCAGCCCCCCCGGCCGCAGCACGCGCCGGATCTCAGTCAACGCGCGCGCGGGTTCCGCCACGTTGCGCATTCCGAATGCGACCGAGCACACATCGATGCTCTGGTCGCGAGCGGGGACGTGCAGGGCGTCGGCGTGCGCGAAGAGAACCGGTGCGCTCCCGTCGCGCTTCGGCCCGTCCTTGTCGCGTGCGCAACGCAGCATCTCGTGCGTGAAATCGAAAGCGAGCACGCGCGCTCCCTCGCGCTGGAACGCGAGCGCCACATCGCCCGTGCCGCAGCACAAGTCGAGCACGACGCGTCCTCGGACATCGCCGGCGCGCGCGACCAACGCTCGCCGCCAGCGCTGGTCGATCCCCACGGAGAGCACTCGGTTGAGGAGGTCGTAGCTCGGCGCGATGCGCGCGAACATGGAGCGGACCTCGCGAGGATCAGGCATGGTGGGCGCGGCCATTCCTAACGCATCGCGCGCGCGGATGAAAACGCGCGCGCCCCCCGGAAGGGGCCCGGGGGCGCGCCAGAAAACCGCACCAGCCCACCGCGAAAGACCGAAAAAAAAAAAAAAAAAACAAAACAAAGGGCCGCGAAATTAAATCGAGGCCCCCCAGAAAA
>JANLUN010000407.1:0-1132 GCA_031363505.1 Planctomycetota bacterium
TGTGGCACAAGCAGATCGAATACCAGACCGATCTCGCGCGCGGTTACGACGGTCACGAGGACAACTTCAGTCCGGGCGTGTTCCATGTTCCGCTCGAACCGGGGCAGGACGTGATCGTCGCCGCGACCATCGAGACGGCGATCGAGGATCCGGCCGCGTTGTGGAAGAGCGAGAGTGCGCGTCGACGCGCAGAGATCGCGACGCCGCGCGAGACCGTGCAGGCGAAGCTCGACCTCGAGGCGGACGACTTCCTGTACCGAACCGATCAAGGACGCGTCGGCGTGATCGCGGGCTATCCGTGGTTCGGTGAATGGGGGCGCGACACGTTCATCAGCTTGCCGGGCCTCACGCTGTCGCGCGGGAAAACGGAAGAGTGCGGAGAGGCGCTCGACGGCGCGCTCGCGTACCTGAAGAACGGCTTGCTGCCGAACATCTTCGGCACGGGGCCCGCCGACAGCGACTACGGCTCGGCGGACGCCAGCCTCTGGTTCGTGCGTGCGGTGCGACTCTACGATCAAGCCGCGGGAGTCGAGAAGCTCGTCGGCGATCGTTTTCTCCCGGCGCTGACGGAGATCGCGGAGAGCTACGCGCGGGGTACGGAGCTCGGCATCGCCGCCGACGCGGACGGGCTCCTCGTCGCGGGGCGCGGCGATCTCAATGCGACGTGGATGGACGCGCGCACGGCCGAGGGGCCGGTCACGCCGCGTGACACGTCGCCGGTCGAGATCAACGCGCTGTGGTATTTCCTGCTCGCGTACCTCGAGAAGATCCATCTCGAGCGCGGCGACAGCGAGCGCGCGCGCGAATGGGGCGCGAAAAAGCGTCAAGCCGGGAAGAGCTTCCTCGAGCGCTTCTGGCTCGCCGACGAAAACTATCTCGCCGACACGTGGAAGGATGGCGTCGCTGATCGCTCCGTGCGGCCCAACATGGTGATCGCCGCCGCGCTCGAGCTGTCGCCGCTGTCGCGTGAAATGCGCACCGACGTAGTCAAACGCGCGCTCGCCGAGCTCCTGACGCCGTTCGGCCTGCGCACGCTCGAGCCGCGCAATCCGGCGTACAAGGGCCGGTACGCCGGCAATCAAACGGACCGCGACAAGGCGTACCACCAAGGCACGGTGTGGCCGTGGCTGCT
>JANLUN010000137.1:0-3608 GCA_031363505.1 Planctomycetota bacterium
CGAGGGCCCTCCACGATCCGGAGCACTGCGCGCGGTTTTTGGCGCGTGCCTGTCGGCTCGTCGTAGTCGTACGCGACGGTCGCGAACGGAAACCCCTCCGCGTTGTAGTGGCGCTCGACTTCGTACGCCATGTCGTCGATCGCAGACTTGCGGTAGGCCGTCTTCGCGAAATCCGCGAGCGGTACCGCGAGCACGCGGAAGAGGTCACGCTCCGAAAAGGTCGTTTGGCCCTCGAAGGCGAGATCGAGATCGTCGGATCCAGGCTTGCTGAACAACGCGCAACCCGTGAGAGCGAGCGCTAGCCCGATTGCTAGAACCGGGCCGAGAACCGTGCGAGCTCGGCTCATGGAAAGCGGAACACGAGTCTCAAGCCGTAGTTGTACCGGTCGTAGACGTCGCGCTCGCCGACGAAGTAGAGCTCGTCGTTCTTGCGCGTGACGTCGCGGCGGACGAGCAAGCTCGCGCGCATCGTCGGCGCGCCCTTCTGCGTCACGTCTTGACCGCTCTCGAGCTCGAATCGATCGGCCATCGACTCGTCGTCGACGGTGTTGCCTCCGAAGATCGATCCCATCGCGTCGCCCGCCAGGTACACGACCACATCGCCGGCGGCATCGAGGTCCGTCATCGACCCGCCTTCGAGGCCCGGCGCGCGGCCGGTGAGCACGAGCAGCAGCAAGTCCTCGCGCGCCAGCGGCGGCGCGGATGCGAGTGTCACGACGGGACGGTCGAACTCGCCGCTGACACCGATCGTCACGTCGTAGCCACGCAGCCGCGCGTCGGCCGAGATCTCGAGTCGCGGGACGAACGGATCGCTCGGGAGGAACTCGACGTGCCCGGAGCGAACGAGGATCGTGCTCGCCGGGAGTCGCACGCGCGTGGGCTCGATCTGGATCGTTCCGATGACGATCGGCAGGCGTCCGGTGCCGATGAGGCGCAGATCGGGGAGGAGCCCGCCTTGGACACGGTTGGCCGCGATGCGCAGCGGCGCTTTGCTGCGCACGGCGATGTCGAAGCGCGCGTCGGCGAGCGGCGGCTCGGTGACGGAGAAGAGCTCGATGCCGCGCACGTTCGCGCGCCGTGCTTTCGAGGTCGGGAGCGCGAGCCAATCGATCTCGCGCGTGAAGCGCGAATCGCTGAGCGCGATCTCGCCGCCGATCGACAGCGCATCCATGGGACCTTCGATCGCGAGCTTCGCATCGGCGCGCAGGGTCAAGTCGGCTTGGCGATAGAGGAGCAGGTTCTCGCCGCGGAGCTCGAGGTGCGCACCGGGACGCTCGCCAGAGAAATCGTAAGTGCCCGTGAGCGCGAACGGCGCGCCTCCAAGCTCGCCTTCGACGCGCTCGACCGTCACCGTCGCGCCGTCGAACGAGAGATCGGCGGCAAGGCCTTGGATCGGCGGGAGCGTCGTCGTGGTGCGCAGCTCTCCGTCTGTGAGGTGCAGCGCACCGTGGATCGACGGCTTGTCCAGCGTGCCGCGCACTTCGAGATCGCCGGTGAGCGCACCCGCGAGGCGGCGGACGCGCACTGGAGATCGCTCCGCGAACGACGCGAGATCCGCCGCGCGGAGTTCGACGTCGAGCTCGAGATCCGCGTCGGGCAGCCGTGCACCGGCTGCGAGTGCGCGCGCGATGGCCGGCAGCCCTGAGATCTTGCCGTTGATGGTCGCACGTGCACCGCCCGCGAGCTCGATCTCGAGCGCGTCGGCGCGCAGATCCTCGGCGAGATCGATCGCGCCTGCGAACGACCACGGACCCAGCTGCACGTCGTGCGGCCAGAAGATCGACGCGCCGCCGACGACGACTCGTCCGCGCGGCGCGCGCGTGGTCCCGGTGATCTCGATGTCGGCGAACAGAGTGCCGGTGCGTACGCGCAGCTGATCGAGGAGCGGCGCGGGGAGCAGCGACACGTCGCGCAGCGCGAGCGATCCCTGCGCCTCAACGTCGCCATCGGGTAGCCATTCACTCGCGGTCGGATCGAGCGGCAGCGAGCCGCGCAGGCTGAGGATCGGTTCCCTCGCGGTCGACGCGTCGAGGCGCGTGATCGTCAGCCGTTGACCCTTGAAGTCCGCGCTGAACGCGACGTCGAGCGGCGGCGCGTTCGGATCGATCGAGAGATCGCCGCAGCTTCCGTCGACGTGTGCGAGGAGCGCGCCCGCATCCCACCGCGCTTCGATGTCGCCATCGAGCTTCGAGCACTCGAATCCGAACGGAAGGAACGCACGTATCGGCGCGGGATCGAACGCCGACAGGTAGGCGCGCACGCGGCCGCTCTTCGGCGCGAGCGCGACGTCGATCCGCGCGTCGCCGGCCGAGCCCGCGAGGTGAAGGCCCGTGACTTCGAGCATGGAGCTCGAAAGGGCGACTTCACACGGTGTCGCGAGCTCGAGGGTGCTGGTGCCGCTCGTCGCGCGCAGCGCATCGATCCGGGCGCGCCATGTGCCTGAGGCATCGGGCAGCTCGATGTCAGCGCGAACGTTCATGTGCTCGCAGCCCGCGTCGAGCTCCGCATCCACGGCGAGCGGCTCGCCGCCCTGAGCGCGCACGTGGATGCGCGCCCACGCCGGATCGGAGCCGCGCCAGACGAGATCGCGCGCCGTGATCTCGATCGTCGCATTCGGATTCTGCCACACGCCGCCGCCGGTGACGTCGATTCGCGCGCCGCCGGAGGTCAGCTCGTCGAGCCCGATCACGGCGAGGTCGGACACTTGCGCGGAGATCTCGACGTCTTCGAATCGTTCATCGTCAAGCGAGTAGGCGCCGCGCGCGGTGACGCTAGCTCCCGGAATACGCGCGTCGAGTCGTGACACGTGAACGCGCTCGGCGTCGATCGTGGCCGCCGCCGCGAGCCAATCGAAGCCACGTCCGAGCACGCGGACGCGCGACGCGAAGAAGTCGGCGTACCCGATGGGACCCTGCGGCCGGCCGCGGATCCGCAGCTGGCCTTCGACCCGGCCGGACCAGGGCTCCGAGCCTGCGATCGGTGCCAGCAGCGCGCTCAGCACGCTGGCGTCGTCGACGTCGACAGCGAGCGCGATGTCGAGCGCCGGGTCGAGGATCAGCTCGCGCAGCGTGTCCGCGAGCGGCGCGCTGCCGCGTTCGAGCACGAACGTGCCGTGCTCCGTCGAGAGCTTGCCGGGGCCTAGCTCGACGAAGCCGTCGTGCAGACGACCCTCGAGGAGGAATCGGTGCGCGGGAAATGCGCTCGCGGCGTCGCGTCCGAGCGCCTCGCCGAGGAGCTCGGGAAGTTCGTCGACCTCGATGCGAAACGCGCCGCGTGCCGCGTGCTTGAGCGCGCACCAGTCGCGAATGGGCAGAGGCAAGTCGAGAACCCGGACCTCGGCGACGTTTGAACCGTCCACGATCCACAGCTCGCGCGCCGAGATCATCGTCGCGTCGACCGACAGAACGCCGCGCACCCAGTCGACCTGGCGCCCGGCCCAGCCCATGTCGCGCGCATCGATCCGCGCGACGAGTCGTCCGTCGGCGAGCGCGAGCTGGGCGTCCGCGCGTCCGCCCAAGGCGATGATCGGCGTGTCGAACTCTAGCCGGCCGTCCCGCACGGGCAGGACGCCGTTCTCGGCGCGCACGACTCCGACCGCCGGCGTGACG
>JANLUN010000447.1:0-2849 GCA_031363505.1 Planctomycetota bacterium
CAGCCTCTCGAGGTGCAGGTCGACCTTGACGCCGTGTACGCCGATGTTGGCGATGGTGCCGCCCGCGGCGACGATGTCCTCGCACAGGGTCCACGTCGCGGGAATGCCCACGGCCTCGATCGCCGTGTCGACACCGCGTCCGTCGGTGAGCTTCATCACCGTCTCGGCGGCCTTGCCATCCGCGCTGTTCACCAGCTCCGTCGCGCCGAACGACTTCGCGACCTCGAGCCTGTTGTCGTCGAGATCGATCATGATGAGCGCCGACGGTGAGTAGAACTGCGCGGTGAGAAGCGCCGCGAGTCCGATGGGACCCGAGCCCACGATGGCGACCGTCGAACCGGGCGCGACCTTGCCGTTGAGCACGCCGCACTCGAAGCCGGTGGGCAGGATGTCGCTCAGCATGACGAGTGCTTCCTCGTCGGCGCCGGCGGGAATTCGATAGAGGCTCGTGTCCGCGTGCGGGATGCGCACGAACTCCGCCTGCGTCCCGTCGATCGTGTTGCCGAGGATCCAGCCGCCGGTGCTGCAGTGCGAGTACATGCCCGTGCGGCACGAGTCGCAGCGACCGCAGGCCGAGATGCACGAGATCAGCACACGGTCGCCAGGCTTGAACGTCGCGACGCCCGGACCCACGGCGTCGATGACACCGACGCCTTCGTGACCGAGCACTCTACCCGGCGTGCACGTCGGGACGTCGCCCTTGAGGATGTGCAGGTCCGTTCCGCAGATCGTCGTCCGTGTGATCTTGACGATTGCATCGGTCGCCGCGCGCAAGGTCGGCTTGGGCGCGTCGCGCAAGACCTTCTTGCCGGGACCGAGATAGACGAGGGCTTTCATGTCGACTTCTCCTGCAATGAGCACCGACGAGATGCGCGCGCGCCGCGGAGTCGTCGTGTCGGTGCAATCTATGTGCGCGGGCGCGCGTGATTTCATCGCTCGACCGCAACACTACCTAGTTAACCCGAACTCAATCCGCGACTGCACTCGATTACTTGGATGCTGTTCGCAGATGGTTGAGTGCGCGCATCTCCCAGACGAGTAGCATCACGAATGGAGCGCGCGGCCGGCCCGATCCTGCGTGGACACGGGCGGGTGTGGCGCGTCGCGTCACGCGCGGCGCGACGGGTTCGTCAAGACACACGAATGGGATTGTTCACTCGGCAACCCCGTTTCGCCGAGCCCACACCGCTGCGAGGTGAGATCCTGAGCCTCGAGAGTCTCGAGGATCGAGCCAAGACTCTCGCCGGGGCGTTCACGTTGGCGCGCAACTCGCGCGCGGGCCGGCATCACGTGCTGACGCGGCTCGACGAGAACATGCGCTTCGTGCGGCGTGCGTACCGTGACTTGGCCGACGACGCGCGCCGAGGAGACGGCGTCGACCCTGCGACCGAGTGGCTCCTCGACAATTTTCCTCTGCTCGAGACCCAAGCGCGAGCGGTGCGGCACGATCTTCCGAGGCGTTACTACAAGCGACTCCCGAAGCTGGCCGCGCGCGAGTTCTCCGGCATGGCGCGCATCTACGCGATGGCGCTCGAGCTGATCCGACATGGCGACGGGAGGCTCGACTCCGAAAGGCTCACGCGCTTCGTGCTCGCGTACCAGACGATCGCTCCGTTGACGCTCGGTGAACTGTGGGCATGGCCGATCATGCTCAAGCTGGCGCTGCTCGAGAACGTGAGGATCTTGACGGAGGGGATCCTGCGCGCGCGCGTGGCGCGACATCAGGCGAACACTGCACTCGGCCAGCAAGCCGGGAGACCGCCCCAGCTGCTGTCATCCCCTCTTCACAGCGCATTCGTCGCGCAGCTGCGCCAGCGCATGCTGGAGCACGATCCGCGCGTCCTGTTGCTCCACGCCGAAGTCGAGACCGAACTCGCCGCGCAATCCAAGACCTCCGAGGACGTCGTTCGTTCGGAGTACCAACGTCAGGCCACGGACCAGGCGTCGATGGGAAACACGATCTCGAGTCTCCGACTGTGCGAGACCCTGGACTGGAGTCGTTTCGTCGAACGCCTGAGTGCAGTCGAACAAGTGCTCCGACGCGATCCCAGCGGTGATTACGCGCGGATGGATTTCGACACGCGCGATCGCTATCGCCACGCGGTCGAGGAACTCGCCGACTCCACCGGTGAAGCGCAGGTCCGAGTCAGTCTGCGGGCGGTCGAGAGTGCGCGCGAGATCGCTGCGCGCGCTCCCCACGATCGCCGAGCCCATGTCGGCTACCACCTGATCGGGTCGGGGCGCAGAGGCCTCGAAATCGATGTCGCGTATCACGCGTCGCTGGTCACGCGCGTTCAGCGTTTCTGGCTCCGACATGCGACCGCTTCGTATCTCGGAAGCATCGGTCTGCTCACCGCGGTCGGAACGTTCGCTGCGGCGGCCTACGTGCGCGCCGTCGGTGCGCCGGAGATGGTCACCCCCGCGATCCTTCTCGCACTGATCCCGGCCAGCGAGTTCGCGGTGCAGTGGGTGCAACGGATCGTGTCCGCGCTGGTTGCGCCACGCCGACTGCCGCGTCTGGAATTCGAAGCCGGCATTCCCGACAACGCGCGGACGATCGTGATCGTTCCAACGCTCTTGGCCAGCGTCTCGGGCGTCGAGCACTTGCTGGAGCACCTCGAGGTACAGGCGCTCGGCAACCTCGATCCCAAGATCCACTTCGCGATCCTGACGGACTTCAAGGATGCGCCGCGGGTCGCGATGCCGGACGACGACGCGATTCTGGCGGCGGCGAAGTCCGGCATCGAAGCGCTGAATCGAAGTCACGCCAGCGAGCGTTTCTACCTCTTCCACCGCGACCGCCAGTGGAACGCCAAAGAGGGCGTCTTCATGGGCTGGGAGCGCAAGCG
>JANLUN010000479.1:0-1021 GCA_031363505.1 Planctomycetota bacterium
AGCCGAAGGAGCGCAGCAACGACACGGATGCGATGTGGGTCGGCGGGAAGATCTACTTCCGGTCCGATCGTGCGGGCGAGTTCAACCTCTACTCGTTCGATCCGAGCTCGAAGACCGTCGCTCAACTGACGAAGCACGCCGACTTCCCGATTCTCAATGCATCGAGCGGCGGTGGACGGATCGTGTACGAGCAAGCCGGCTGGCTGCACCTCTTCGATCCGTCGACGTCCGCGTCGAAGCGCCTTTCGATCGGCGTTGCGGCGGACCTCGTCGATACGCGGCCGCGCTTCGTGAAGGGCGCGGACTATGTGCGCAGTGCCGACGTGTCGCCTTCAGGATCACGCGTCGCGCTCGCCTTCCGCGGTGAGATCGTCACCGTGCCGGCCGAGAAGGGTGACCCGCGCAACCTGACCGCGACACCCGGCGCGAACGAGCGCTACCCAGCGTGGTCGCCCGACGGGAAGACGATCGCGTGGATCTCGGACGAGAGCGGCGAGAACAAGCTCGTGCTCGCGCCCCAGGATGGCCGCGGTGAGCGGCGTGTGGTCGCGCTCGAGGGCGCAGGGTTCTACTTCGATCCGAAGTGGTCGCCCGACGGCAAGAAGATCAGCTACCGCGACAACTCACATTCGCTCTTCGTGCTCGACGTCGCCAGCGGAGCGTCCAAGCGAGTCGCGCAGGACGCGCTGTACGACGTCGTCGCGGAGATCGAGCACAACTGGTCGTCCGACTCGCACTGGCTCGCGTACACGGTCCAGAACACGACGGGATTCCATCGCGTCGAGATCTACGACGTCGAGGGCGGTGCCTCCCACGCGATCACGGACGGATTGTCCGACGCATCCGAACCGGTGTTCGACGCGGGCGGCAAGTACCTGTACCTCGCGGCCTCGACCGACGCGGGACCGTTTCTGACGTGGTTCTCGCAGGCGAGCGCCGACATCGAGCAGCGCAACTCGCTCTATCTCATCTGTCTCGCGAAGGACACTCCCTCGCCGCTCGCGAAGGAGAGCGACGAGGA
>JANLUN010000414.1:0-8760 GCA_031363505.1 Planctomycetota bacterium
CATCGCCGCGAGCCCTTGGTCTGCGGCGCAGACTGTTGAGATCCCGGCACCGCGGACCGATCTCGTCTCGACGAATGCTCTGCCGGTTGCCAGCGCGTCGCCCGTCGCCCCGCAACCGGCCGCTCAGAATCCCGACGCCACGCTCGAATCACTTGCGACCGCCGAGAGCGAATGGATCGACGATGTCGATGCCATCAGTTCCGAGCTCGCGCCGGATCGACGCGAAGCGCGCGCAGTCGACGGCTCCGTGGATCGCGCCGCGCCTTCTCGGTCGACGACCGACGCGTCTCTACCCGAGCCCGCGCGCGAGACAACGGTGGCGCCGCGCGCGCACGACACCGATCGCGCGGCCGAGATCCTGAAGCAGATCCGGTTGCGTTTCTCGCCCGAGCTGCGACAAGCGACGATTCACCTCGCACCGCCCGAACTGGGCCGCGTCTCGATCCATCTCACGCTCGAGGATCGGCGCCTCACCGCGGCCGTGCGCAGCGAGAGACGCGAGACGCTCGAAGTTCTCGGCCGCCATTTGCCGGAGTTGCGCGCCGCGCTGGCGTCGCACGGCATCGAAGCCGAGCAGTTCGAGCTCGCGCTCGGATTCCAGAACGACCCGCACGCCCAAGCGGATCAACGCGACGGAGAACGCGCGACGTTCGCGCACTCCATCTCGCGCGCCGAGCCACGATCCGCGCTCGACGCACCTCTCACACGCGCGCTCGCATCGGCGAGCGGCGTCGACCTCTACGCCTGAAAGCAAGGACCCACTCGCCATGAACGTCAGCGGCACGAGCTCCACCGATCCCGTTTCCACGCCCGGAGGGTCTACGTCGACGTCGAGCTCGAACAAGCTCGGCAAGGATGCGTTCATGAACCTCTTGGTCACGCAGCTGAAGCACCAAGACCCGATGGCGCCGACCGAGAACCAGGAGTTCATCGCGCAGCTCGCTCAGTTCTCGTCGCTGGAGGGGATTCAGGAGCTCAACGACAACATGCTCGGCCTCGCGGTGCTGCAGCAGAGCAACGCGCTGATGTCGCAGCTCACACAATCGAGCGACTTGATCGGGAAGACCGTCAAGTACATCGACCCGAACACGAACGCCGAAGCCAGCGGCGACGTCGAGTCGGTGAAGATCAAGGACGGCATCGCCGTCTTGAACATCGGGAGCAAAGACATCCCGCTCGGCAATGTGACCGAAGTGCTCGCCTCGAGCGAGCCCGTCACCGAAGACACCGAGAACTCATCCAGCGGATCGTGATCGTAGGAAGGAACACAAGAACACCATGGCAAGCGCACTCTACTCGGGCCTCAGCGGCATGCAGGCGAACCAGAGCTGGATCGACCTGATCGGTAACAACTTGGCCAACGCGAGCACACCGGGCTTCAAGTCCTCGCAGGCGACGTTCGCGGATCAATTCAGTCGCACGCTCTCCGCGGCGACGGGTCCGGGCTCGAATCGCGGCGGGAAGAATCCCGTGCAGGTCGGGCTGGGTGTGCGCATGGCCGACACGGCGCGCAACTTCGCTCAGGGTGCGCTCACGAACACGGGACGAGCGTTCGACGTCGCGCTGCAAGGCCGCGGCTTCTTCGCCGTGTCGAACGGTCTCACCAACTACTACTCGCGCGTCGGAACGTTCGGTATGGACGCCTCACGCTTCCTCGTGGATCAGCGCACGGGCTACCAAGTGCTGAATCCTTCGGGCCAAGCGATCCAGCTCGACACGGAGTCGCTCCTTCCGCCGCAATCCACGACGACGGGGTCGCTCACGGGCAACCTGCCCAAGGTGGTCACCGGTCCGCTGGCGGAAGTGCTCACGGCCGCGTCGGAGTTCACGGACGGCGAGCCCGCCGAATTGAGCTCGACCAACATCGGTCCGTACACGATCCCGACCGGGGAGACGTGGACGATGAAGATCGCCGTCAGCGGTGGCGCCCCGCAGACGGTGAGCGTGACGAGCGCGTCGGGAACGGTCACTGCGGCCGACATCGCGACCGCGATCGACGCACTCGACGGTGTCGCGGCGTCCGTCAACACCGGCGGAAGCATCGACATCGCAACCGATCGCACCGGCGACGACGTGAGCTTGATCGTGCAATCCGGCGCTTCGAGCAGCGACCTGGCGGCGCTCGTTGGTTTCGGGACGACGCTCGTGCGCGGCAGCGAATCCGCAGTCACGTCGAGCACGACGCTCAACGACTTGCCCGCGAATGTCACCGACTACGTCGACGACGACGTGATCCAGATCAGCGGCTTCGACGCGGATGGCACACCGATCAACGCGACGTTCACGTACGGAACCTCGAACGACGGCACGACCGTGGACGACCTCGTCAGCTTCCTCGACAACCTGTACACGGGTGCGACCGTCACGCTCGATGCGAGCGGTCGCATCGTGGTCGAGTCGGACACACCAGGTGAGAGCGGGCTCGCGCTCTCGCTGCTCGACGGTGCATCGTCGACCGGCGCGACGCAGTGGGCGATGCACGCTCTGGCCGTGTCGACCGAGGGCACCGGGCCCGACACCGTGACGACGTCCATGGAGGTCTTCGACGAAGCGGGTGTCGCGCACACGCTGACGCTGACGTTCGAACGCCAAGCGGACGCGTCCTGGACGGTCACACCGTCGCTTCCGACCGGCGACGGCACGGTGCTCTCGGCACCGATCACCGGCCTGCGTTTCAACGACGACGGCTCGCCGATCGCGCTGTCGCAGCTCAATTCGACGATCAGCCTAAGCCTCACCGGTCAAACGGCGGTGCAGGATGTCGAACTCGACCTCGGCGAGGACGGTGCGTTCACCGGCATGACGCAGTTCGGCGCGGATGGCGAGGTCGTCGTGACCGACCAGGACGGATATGGCGCAGGAACTCTTGCCGATCTGTCGGTCGACGCCGATGGGAGCATTTCAGGCCTGTACACGAACGGGGAGAGCCGCGTGCTCGGCGCGATGGGCATCGCGACCTTCATCAATCCCGAGGGGCTGACGCACACCGGCGACAACCTGTACGCGGCCAGCCTGAACAGCGGCCCGGTGAACCTCGGCGCGGGAGCGACGGGCAGTGCCGGTCGCGTCGTGGGCGGCTCGCTCGAGAACTCGAACGTCGACACCGCCGAGCAGTTCGTGCACCTGATCGAAGCGCAGCGCGGCTTCCAAGCCAACGCACGCGTGATCACGGCGCAGAACGAAGTGCTGCGCGACATGGTGAACTTGATCTAGTCGATCTCTCAGTCGGTTCGACGAGCGAGCAGCGGAGGGCCGCTGCTCGCTTCATTTCATGGAGTCGCGTCGAACGACGTCCGCACACTGTCGGAAAAAGTGGAGAAGCGCTACGAAATGATTTCGCGCACTTCTTTCCGACCGCTCGTCGCGCACGTTCGCGCGAGTGCCCGCAACGTAGCGAGAACGCCGTTCGCGCGACTTGGCACCGAGCTTGCTCTGCCGCGAGCATGGATTCAGGTCTGTACAGCGGAATCTCGGCGATGCGCGCGAGCGAACGACAGCTCGACGCGATCGCAGCGAACCTCGCGAACCTCGACTCGCCCGCCTACAAGCGACAGAACACCGTCACGCACGCGTTCGAAGTCGGCACAGGCGAACGACGCCACACGTCGATCGTCACGCAATCGAAGATCGACTTCTCGCAGGGCGAGATCAGTCGCAGCGGCAATCCGCTGGACTTCGCGCTCGAAGGAGACGGCTTCTTCGTCGTCGAGACGCCGAGCGGCGAAGCGTACACGCGCAGCGGATCGTTCAATCTCGACAGCCAAGGCGCGCTCCTGACAGCGGACGGCCATCCGGTCGCGTGGGATGGCGCGCGTGGCCGCGTCGATCCCGTCGGCGAGCCCGTCACGGTCGACGGCGCGGGCGTCGCGCGACAAGGCGCGACGCAGATCGGGACGCTGCGCCTCGTCGACTTCGCGAACCGAGACGCGCTGACGCTCGATCGCGAAGGCTACTTCCACGCGGGGCGCGGAACCGCGCGCGTCACACCGACCGCGATCGTGCACCAAGGCGCGATCGAGAAGTCGAACTCCTCCAGCATCGACGAGCTCGTCGCGATGATCCGCGTGCAGCGCGGATTCGAGTCCGCAGCGAGCCTCGTCCGCAGCATCGATCAGTCGTACCGGCGCTTGAACGCGCAACGCTGAGATCACCTCACGCCGTTCCGGTTTACCTCCAGGAAAGAAACGCATGTTACGCGCCTTGCTCACCGCCGCATCGGGCATGAAAGCCCAGCAGATGCAGGTCGACACGATCGCCAACAACATCGCCAACGCGAACACGTCGGGGTTCAAGAAGAGCGAGCTCTCGTTCCGCGCGCTCCTCTATCAGACGTATCGCGAGCCCGGCGCGCCGACCGGGGCGAACCAGCGCAACCCGATCGGCTTGCAGGTGGGCAGCGGCACCGAAGTGTCCGGCGCTTCGAAGGTGTTCCAGCAAGGCGAGCTCGAGCCGACGTCGGGCACGTACGACATGGCGATCCAGGGCGAGGGCTTCTTCCGCATCCGTCTGCCGAACGGTGAGTTCCGCTACACGCGCGACGGAGCATTCCACCTCGACGGTCAAGGGACCATCGTCACGGCCGAAGGCTACGCGCTCGACACGGCACCGACGATTCCGAACGACGTGATCAGCGTCACGGTCGGTGAAGACGGCACGATCTCGACGCAGAACAGTGAAGGCGCGCAGCCGACGAACGTCGGGCAGCTAAACCTGTTCCGCTTTCCGAATCCCAATGGCCTGAAGGCCGCGGGCGGCAACTTCCTCGTCGAGACCGGCGCGTCAGGCGCGGCGCAGCAAGCGCAGCCCGGCGAGACGGGCACCGGCATCCTGCGCCAGAACTATCGCGAGCGGTCGAACGTGCAAGTCGTCGACGAGCTCGTCGCGCTGATCGTCGCGCAGCGTAACTACGAAGTGAACAGCCGCGCGATCAAGGTCAGCGACGAGATGCTCCAACAAGTCAATCAACTGATTCGCTGAGGCTCGACGAATGATCCTGACACTGACACACCTCTTCATCGCAGGCCTCACCGTGACCCTGCCGGCGGAGACGCGCGTGCGCGGCACGGAGTTCTCGCTGGGTCAAGTCGCAACGATCGCAGGCGACGACGCCGCGCTCGTCGAACGCGTGCGCGCGCTCTCCATCGGCTGCGCCCCCGCGCCGGGATACTCGCGCACGCTGCTGCGCTGGCAACTCGAAGAGCGGATCGAGAAGGCTTTCCCAGGCGATTTGATCGCGTGGAGCGGCGCCGGAGTGTGCCGCGTGTTTCCGGAGATGGAACGCGTGCGCGGAATCGTGATTCAGACCGCGGCCCAAGAGGAGCTCGCGCGGATCTTCGCGAAGCGCGAGGCCACGATTCGCTCGGAAAGCCCGATCGCGGACATCGATATTCCGCTCGGAACGAAACCCGCCGAGTTGCGCGTCTCGATCGAGAAGCGCCAGCAACGCGGCGGCGCATGGTCGCTGCCTGTACAGATCCTGGTCGACGGCGCGCCGTATCAAACGGTGTGGGTGCCATTCCAGGTCGAGCTCTTCGACCGCGCGACAGTGCTCGTGCGCGACGTCCGGCGCGGCGAGCTGTTCGGCGCGGACATGTTCGAGACGCGCCGCATGCGCGTGAGCGCGCAAGAGGGCAACGCGTGGCTCTCCCCCGACAAGCTCATCGGCGCGAGTGCCACGCGCGATCTCGTCGCCGGCAGCGCAGTCGTCGAAGCCGATGTGAAGCGCGCGATGCTCGTGCGCCAGGGCGACACAGTCGAGCTGGCCGTTCGGAAGGGCCCCATCGTGGCCCGCGCGTCGGCGTCCGCGCTGCAGAACGGCTCGATAGGAGACCGCGTGCGCGTCGCGACCGGCGCCGGCGGTCGGGCGATCACCGCCATCGTGACCGGACGCAATCGCGTCGAGGTCGACCTCTCGTCCGAGACTTCCAACCTGGAGAGATCTCTGTGATGCGACCCGCACATCGACTCCTGATCTTCGCGACTCTGTTCGCGGTTCTCGCCGTCTCGGCGTTCGCTCAAGCGCGACGCGGCTCGATCTACGATCCCGATCAAGGTCCTTACGGGCTCGTTGCGAACAAGACGGCGTGCCGGCTCGGTGACCTCGTCACGGTCGTGATATCCGAATCGCAAGACGTGAAGAACGAAGAGTCGTCCGACCTGCAGAAGGCGACCGACTTGCGGTACGCGCTCGAGAACTTCGACATCGCGCCGAACGCATTCAACACGCTGCCCGCGCTCGAGGCCTCGTCCGACGACAACTTCAAAGGCACGGCGAACTACAAGAAGAAGGGCACGTTCACCGCGCGTTTGACGGCGGTCGTCGTCGACACGCTGCCGAACGGCAACTTGGTCGTGAACGGACGGCGCGAGATCCGCATCGACCAAGAAGTGAAGGTGATCGAGTTCAGCGGCGTCGTGCGTCGCTACGACATCCAGCCCGACAACACGATCACGTCGGAGCTCGTCGCGAACGCGAAGGTCGCTTACACGGGCACGGGCCCGCTCACGAACAGCACGAATCGACGCGGCATCGGCGGATGGATCCATGACGCGATCTCGTGGATCTGGCCGTTCTGATCCGAACACACCCCGCTCGACACCCAGGACACACCATGCTCTTGCAGTTGCTTCTCGCAAGCCTTCAAGGCCCTCAACAAGGCGCGATCGTTCCCGAGCTCCACCTGCTGAACTCCGGGGGCATCGAAGCGCCGGCGCAGCCGACGGGCACGTCGAGCGCGACGTCGACGAAGTCGGCGCGCGTGACGCCGATCGCCGGAGCCGGGCACGATGGACGTCTGTCGATTCCGATCGGCAGCGTCGTCGCCGTGCGCGGTCAGGAAGACAACACGGTGCTGGGCATCGGTCTCGTCACGGGTTTGGCGGGCACCGGCGACTCGATCGAGGCTGCGAAGCGCTTGCTGTCGAACATGCTGCTCACGCGCAATATCAACGTCGACCTCGGCTCACTGTCGTCGAAGAACATCGCGATCGTGCAGGTCGAGGCCACGCTTCCTGCCGGCATCAAGCCCGGTCGCCGCGTCGACGTGACGGTCTCGACGATCGGTGACGCGTCGAGCTTGCAAGGCGGCTTGCTCACGCTCACGGAGCTCACCGACATCACAGGCCGCATGGTGTACGCGACGGCGAGCGGCCCCGTGACGGTCGGCGGATTCCAAGCGAGCGGCGAAGGCGCGACGGCGACGAAGAACCACGTGACGGTCGGCACGCTGCCGGAAGGCGGCAAGGTCGAGCGCGAAGTCCCGACGACAATCGTCAGCGATCACGGATTCATCTACCTCGACACGCGCATGGGGCAAGACTCGCTCGGCAACGTCGTGCGCGTCACGTCGGCGATCAACGAGCTCTACCCAAACGCCGCGATCGCGATGCCGGACGGCAAGACGGTTAGGGTCGAAGTTCCGAGCGACCTGCCCGATTCGGTGCACGCCGCGTACTTGCACTCGATCCTGCGTCAGGAAATCGAGTCGGAGAACCTCGCGCGCGTGATCGTGAACGAGCGCACCGGCGTGATCGTGATGGGCGGCGACGTTCGGTTGCGCCCCGGTGCGATCGCGCAAGGCGGTTTGACCGTCACGATCGCAGAGTCGCCTGAAGCGTCACAGCCCGGACCGCTGTCGCAGGGTTCGACGCAGGTGCTGCCGCGCACGACGCTCAATATTGTGAAGAGAACAACGCGCTCGTGATGATCCCGGGCGCAGTGACGCTGCAAGAAGTCGTCGAGGTGCTCAACGTGCTCGGCACGACGCCGCGCGATCTGATCGGAATCCTGCAAGCGATGTCGCAAGGCGGACTGCTCGTCGCCGAGATCCGGAGGATGTGAGATGGACGCCGGACGCATTACTCAGCCTCTCGATGGAGCGTTGGTCGCACGACTCGGCGCGACCGAGCGCGACGCCGACATCCACACCGGCACGTCGCCGAAAGAGGCGGCGGCGAAGTTCGAAGCACTCTTCGCGACTCTGCTCGTGAAGGAGATGCGGAAGGCTCTGCCCGACGGCTTCTTCGGATCGGAGGCCGACGGCGACATCTACGCCGGCTGGCTCGATCAACACCTCGGTCAAGCGATCGCGAAGCGCGGCGACCTGCATTTGGCGCCGATGGTCGAGCGCAGCCTCGAGCGCGAGCTCGGAAGCAACGGACGCGAGCTCGGAAGCAGCGAAGGTGGCGCATGACGAACCCGCGCAGCCTGCTCCATGAGTTGGAGACGTATGTTCAGGATGAGATCGGTGCCCGCGAGCGCATGCTCGAAATCGTCGCGCGGCAGGAAGTTGCCGTGCAGAGCGGCCGTGCGATCGAGCTGGAACAAGCGACGCGTGATCTCGAGCGCGAGCTCGCCGGTCAGATCGATCGCGCGAGTCGCAGACAGCGCATCCTCGTCGGCTTCGGCGCAGCGTGGCGTGTCGCTCCGAGCGTGCTGAGCCTCTCGAGCATCGCGGAACGAATCGGTCCGGGCACGGAACGGCTGCTCACGCTGCGACGCGAGCTGCGCGACGCGACCGCGGCGCTCGCCAAGCGCAATCGACGGCTGGCGGCGCTCACGACTCTGTATCGACGAGTTCTCGGTGACGTCATCGAGACGCTCGTCAGTGGCGACGATTCGGCACCGCTCGACAACCCGGGCACGCTCGTGAACGCGCAGGGATAGACATGGCAGGACTTGGACTCAACATCGGCCTGAAGGCGCTTCTCAGCTCGCGAGCCGGGCTCGACACCGTCGGGCACAACATCGCGAACGCGAAC
>JANLUN010000416.1:0-4474 GCA_031363505.1 Planctomycetota bacterium
CACGATCCGGCAGCCGCGGACGACGGACGGATTCCGTTGCCCGCCGTGGTCGTCCTTACGATGTTCGGGATGCTCGCGATCGGCTTCGTCTTCTGGCCGTTCTACCGACTGGTCGCTGGGCTCGCGCGCATCGCGCATCCACCGGCGTGGCGAGCGGCGTGCGAGGGAAGATCACGGCCGGAGCTCCGGGCCACGTGGCGCGCCGGCAAGGGGCTGACGCTCGCGGCCGTCGGACTGTGGATGCAGATGACGCTGCTCTTCGGCGTCGCGCTCTTCGTGTTCTCGATTCCGCTGACTGCGCTCGTGAGCTCGCTCGATCTCTCGACCGGCGAAACCGGGGACCTCTTCGTCCTCGGCGCCGTGCTCGGACCGCTGATCGCGATCCTCGTGATGTACATGATGGCGCTCGCCGTGCTGCTCCAACTCGCGCTGCACAGCCTCGTGCACAACCGCCGCGGCGTCGGTTCGGCGCTGATTCACGCGTGGCGCATCGCACGCAACGACGCGTGGGCGACGGCGCGAACGATCTTGGTCGATCTCGTGTTGATGCTTTCGATCTTGGCCTTGTGGAAGATGGCCGAGGGCCCGATCTACGCATTGCCCGGAGGAACGACGCTGGGCTGGGTCGTGCAGCTCCCACTGCTGGGCTTCGCGGGCGTGACGCGCGCCGGGTATTGGGCTCGCGCATACCGCGCGTTGGGCGGGTTGTCGCCTGAAGACGGCGTACCTGGGCTGTGACCGGCGCGCGTGCGGCGCGCCCGCCCCTCCGTGACGGGCCCCGTCTGTAATCGGCGTGGTACAGTGCGGAATCAGTGATCCGATGGACGTGCGGTGTGGGACCGTGCGTCGATCGAACTCGAGCTTATGAGCAATCGCCGCGCACTGCGCGCCCTGTGGTCCGATCCCCTGCGGAAGATCCGCACGCTCGACAGCTTTTCCAAGACCGAGGAAGACGGCGGCTTCGACTTGTGCGCGGCCGCGCGGTGCGTCGCGGATCCCGAGCTCAAGCGCAGCCTGGAGCTCCACGCCGCGGACGAGCGCCGGCACGCGGAGCTCTTTCGCACGCGAGCGAGCGAGTTGCGCGCCCTGACCGCCGAGCTGACACAGCCCACGCAGGACACGCTGCGCGCGTACGATCTCGCGCGCGGTCGATCTTCTTCGGAGCAAGACGCCCACGGGTTCTTCACCGCCGGCCTCTGCGACGAGCTCGGCGAGGTCGCGTACGTCGCGATGCTCCACGTCGCCGAGCAGCGCGCGGCCGCACTCTTCGCGGACCATCACGCCGCGGTCGACGACGACAAGACGCGCGCGATCTTCGCGGAGATTCTGAACGACGAGAAGTTCCACATCTCGTACACCGGGAACTTCCTGAAGCGTTGGAAGCGCGAGGGACGCGCGGGGGAAGTCAAGGCGGCACTTCGCCGCGCCAAGGGATCGCGGTTCATCGGCGCGTGGAAGCGCTTCGGAGCGCGGTCCGCCGGATCGTTCGGCCGCGTCGTTCTGTGGATCCTCTACTGGACGTTGCTCCTGCCGTTCGGTCTCATCGCGAAGCGTCGCGTCGCGCCCGGAGGTTGGCGCGCACGCCCCATGACCACCGCCGTCGATCCGCTGCGCTCGCAATACGGATGAAAATCCTCGGCGTCTCGGCGTTCGGCGACGGTTCTGGAGCCGGTCTGGTGTGCGACGGCCAAGCCATCGCCGCGGCCGACGAAGCACGCTTCACGCGGCGACCGGGCGAGTCGGGACTGCCCCGGCGCGCCGTTCGCTTCTGCTTGGCGCAGGCGGGACTCACGGCGCGCGACGTCGACGCATGGGTCTTCTACGAGAAGCCGCTGCGGCGGTTCGAGCGCGTCCTTGCCGGGCAGATGTCGGCGTTCCCGCGATCGTCCACGACGTTCGGGCGAGAGCTCTTCACGTGGCTCGGCGATCGGATGTGGCAGAAGACTCAGCTCGCCTCGGAGTTCGGAATCGAAGCCGATCGCGTGCGCTTCACCGAGCACCACGCTGCGCACGCCGCGAGCGCCTTCTTCCTGTCCCCGTTCGACGAAGCGGCGATCTTGTGCGTCGACGGCGCCGGGGAATGGGCGACGACGTCGCTCGCGCGCGGCAGCGGAACGAAGATCGAGATGCTGAGCGAGATTCATCATCCGCACTCGCTCGGCCTCGCGAGCCGCGCGGTCGCACGCTACTTGGGATTCTCCGCTCCCGGCGGCGAATCGAACGTGCCGATGCTCGCGGCGTACGGCGAGCCGCGCTTCGTGGGCGACATGCGGCGCTTCGTGCGCGTCGCATCCGACGGTCACTACGAGCTCGATCACCGCGCGTTCTCCTCCGACCTCGACGGCGGTCTCGTGTGCGGACCGGCGTGGACGGAACTCTTCGGCGCAGCGCGCTTGCCCACCGACCCGATCCAACTCGCCGCCGGCGAGCGCCGTCACGCGGACGTGGCCGCGAGCTTCCAACTCGTCCTCGAAGAGACGCTGCTCGCGCTCGTGCGCGAGCTCCACCGCCGCGTGCCTACGCGCGGGCTGTGTCTGTGCGGCGAGCTGGCCAACAATACGGCTCTCGTCGCGCGCATCGCCGAGGAGGGTCCGTACGCGGAGCTCTTCCTGCCGCCCGACTGCGGCGATGCCGGAGCCGCGCTCGGCGCAGCGCTCTACGCGCACAACGTGACCGAACCCGGGCGCCGGGCGACGCCGCTCTTCGATCCCTACCTGGGCGAGACCGTTCCGCGCGAGGCGCGCGTCAGCGGTGAGGAGATCGTGCTCGAAGACGCACGCATCGATCGCATCGTGAACGCGCTCGCCGATGGTCGCACCGTGGGATGGGTCCGCGGGCGATGCGAGTCCGGTCCGCGCTCTCTCGGTCGACGCGTCCTCCTCGCCGATCCGCGCCGCGCGGAGACCGCTCTCCACGTGTCGCGCTCGATCACGCGTCGCGAAGAGTTCGTGCCGTATTCACCGGCGGTCACCGCCGAACGCGCGAGCGAGTTCTTCGACATCCCGTCCTCCGCGCACTGGCCGGTTCGATTGCGTCAGATCCTGCTGCGGAGCAAACCGGCGGCGCAGCGCGCGGCTCCCGCGGCGATCCACGTCGACGGTCGCGCGGCCGCGCACGTCGTCGACTCCGCGCTCGATCCGGCGTTCCATCGCCTGCTCACGCGATTCGGCGAGCGGACGGGCGCGCCGCTCCTGCTCTCGACGACGTTCGGTCCGCGCGGCGAACCCGCGGTGCGCAGCGAGCGCGACGCACAGTCGTTGTTCGAACGCAGCGCGCTCGACTTGCTCGTCGTCGAGGACCGCGTCTACGCGCGGTCCTGATTTGCGGGGCGCCGCGCGACGACCGCGACGAGGCCCGCGTCCTCGTCGTTGAACCCGGCCAGGCACCAACCCACTCGACGCATCCACATCGCGACCGCGGAGGGCTCGGGCGTCGGATCGAAGATTTCGTCCGAGGTCGGCGCCGGAGGGACGCTGCGAACCCACTCGAAGCCTTGCTCCTCGAGCCAGTGCCAAACTTTCGGGAACGGCAGCATCAGCTCCAGCGGATGCTCGTACTGATCGGCGATCCAAACCTCTTTCTTCTCCGGATCGAGATCGGCGCGCCGCAACACGGGATCCAGAAAACGGATCGGTCGACCGCCAGTCGCGCGCGCGAGCACGCGACGCGCGCGATGGAAACCGCGCGCAACGTTCTCGTAGAAGCCGAGCACGATGAATCCGCCGGGCGCGACACGCCGCGCGACCTCGTTCGTCGCGCGCACGGGATCGGGGGTGTGGTGGACGACACCGCGGCAGATCACGACGTCGAACGCCGACGGCAACACAGGCAGCGCGAAGAGATCGCCGCGCACGAGTCGCAAGTTGTCGATCTTGGCGCGCGCACGGAATCCGGCGGCGGCCGCGAGCGACGCGCGACATCCGTCGACGGCGACGACGGTGCGACGCGGCGCCGCGAGCGCTAAGAAGGTCGCGAGCTGTGATGTCCCCGCGCCGCAATCGAGCACCGCGGCGTCGGAAGGGATCGAACGGTCGAGCGACACCAAGAAGGGCGATCGACGCGAGCGATCGAGCAACGTCTGGGCATCGTCGCCCGGCGCGTAACCCGGGAAGGGCCGGCGCTCGTAGAACGCTTCGACCTCGCGCGCCTCGGCCGTGCGATCACCCGCGGCCAGGAAGTCGAGGATCGTGCGGTCGACGGCGACTGTCGCGCCGCACGCCGGGCACGCCTCCTCCGGAACGAAGGGTCGCGCGCATCCGGGGCAGGCGAACAATAGGCGCGAGGGGCTCATCGGCACGCGAGAGAGCGAGGTATACTTTTCCCCGCGAGGTTGTGCGAGATGAGCCCTCTGGGTTGTGCGAGATGAGCTGGATCCGAAACATCCGCGAAGGCTTCCGAACGGTCGTCGAGTTGATCCAATCGATGTGGCGCGGCCCCTATTGGTGGCTCGTGCCGGTCGTTCTGATCCTCCTGC
>JANLUN010000512.1:0-1608 GCA_031363505.1 Planctomycetota bacterium
GGCGTCTGGTGGAGGCCCGTGTAGATCACTTCCATACCGCTGTCGCGCAGCACGGACGCGACGGTCTTCGCGCCACGGTCGTGGCCGTCGAGGCCGGGCTTCGCGACGAGGACGCGGATCTTGCGGTCGGTCATGTCAGCCCTTCGCATGCGCTGCCTTGCGGTAGGCGCGAAGGATGAACCACCCGACGCCGAGCGTGAGGACGGCGATGACGAGGTTCTGCGCGGACACGGCGTTCGCATCCCGGTACATGCGGAGGAAGAGCAGCCCACTCCAGAGGCACCAGAATCCGAGGACGACCGCCAAGCTGCGCTGTCTCGTGGAGCGCTCGCGTGCCGCGTCTACGCGAACCCGAGCGAGAGCCGAGCGGCCGCGAGTCTGTGTGTGCGCGTTCATGTACGAGCCTCTAGTGATTGGCGCTGAAGCGCCGAGCCGAACCAGAAAACGCCCCAGCCCCCGGCGACGAGGAGGATGAGCGCGCCACGCCAGATCCGCGGCGTACCCTCACCGAAGAGCGCGTAGCTCGCGAGCACCGCACCGAGCAGCACGTCGAGCATGCAGACGCCCAGCAGCGCGCGCAGAAAGAAGTTCTTCATGGAGCCCTCACCCTCTCACACGCGGCGAACGAGCCGCGCAGTGCAACCTGGTAGACCACCGCGCACACGACGATCGCCGCCGCGAGGCGCACCCAATCGAGCCACGTCGCGCCGCGGCTGAGCGCAGCGAGCCATCCGTAGAACACCAGCACGCTCAGGGCGAACCACGCGCCCACGCGGACGAAGCGTCTCTGCCAGACCGCGCTCATACGATCAACGGCTCCTTGTACGGGCCGAACTCCTCGCGCAGCACGCCGGCGATCTCGCCCAGCGTGCAGTCCGCGTGCGCTGCCGCGACGAAACGCTCGAGCAAGTTGTCCTTGCTCTTGCACGCGTTGCGGATGTGGTCGAGCTCGCGCTTCGCCTTCGCGTTGTCGCGCTTCTTGCGCAGCGTCGTGAGGCGCGCGCACTGATCCTTCTCGACCCCCGGATCGATCTTGTGCACTTCGATCGACGGCGTGCGGCCTTCCTCTTCCTCGTAGCAGTTGACGCCGACGATCTTCTTCTTGTTCTGCTCGACGGCGAGCTGGTACCCGAGCGCCGAGCGGTGGATCTCGCGCTGGATGTAGCCCGACTCGATGCACGGCACGACCCCGCCGCGTCGATCGATCTCGGCGAAGTACTTCTCGGCCTCCTGCTCGAGCCGATTCGTCTGCGCTTCGACGAAGTAACTGCCGGCGAGCGGATCGATCACGTGCGCGACTTCCGTCTCCTCGGCGATGATCTGCTGTGTGCGCAGCGCGATCTTGACGGCCTTTTCGGTCGGAAGGGAGAGCGTCTCGTCCATCGAGTTCGTGTGCAGCGACTGCGTTCCGCCGAGCACGGCGGCGAGCGCCTCGTATGCGGTGCGGACGATGTTATTCTCGGGTTGCTGCGCGGTCAGCGACACACCGGCCGTCTGCGTGTGGAAGCGCACCATCCACGAGCGCGGATCCTTCGCGCCGAACACGTCACGCAGCTTGCGCGCCCAGATGCGGCGCGCGGCGCGGAACTTCGCGATCTCCTCGAAGAA
>JANLUN010000564.1:0-2931 GCA_031363505.1 Planctomycetota bacterium
GGGTTAAACCGCTGGGGCTCGACCAGAAACCGATCCGCAAGGATCTCGACGTTTTCTCCGCGTGGTTGAAGAAGGCGAATCCGGCCGTGCTCGCGAGAGCACGCGACGCGGGCGGGAAGGACATGCTCGAGATGCTCTCGATTCCCGAGAGCGTTGCGGCTGCGTCGGGGCGGCTCTCCGATGCGATGGGACGCTGCGCGCCTATCGGACCGCCGCGCTCCGAAGTCCTCGTCACGAAGCTCGTGCTCATCCCCGACCGGCGCAGCTTCGTCGAGCTCGTGTGCTTCATCGGGTGGCTGGACCCGGAGATGCGCAAGCTCTTCTGGATCGACGGCGTCGCGGACTGGACGCAGTCGTACTACCAGGACTGGCAGCTCGTCGCGCTCCAGTACGCAGCTGCGGGTCGAGCAGCCGGCGAGTACACGCAGGGCTCGAGCATGAACGAGAAGGACGCGCTCGTGATGGAGCAGCAGGTCGTTCAGCTCGGGATGAACTTCTTGTTCGACCATCAATACGGGGAACGCGTGCCGAAAGCGTTCATCGGCGGGCTCTCGATGAACCTCGTCATCGATCAGTTCGAGAACATCAGCACCAAGATCGACGGCGATTTGCGCGAGAGGTCCGTGGCCGCGCGCGAGATCTTCATCCCCGGTGCGACGTCGGACGGTTTCCTGCCGCCGCAGTCCGCCGAGACGCGCTGGCGCGAGGATCGCGGCCGCGACCACTTCATCCGCATCCTGAACCTGACCCAGGGGGAGGGGGACGGCCTCGAGAAGAAAGCGAAAAACCGTATGGCGTGTTTCGCCATCCGCGCCGACAACGGCGGCTCGAAGATGGCGATGGTCGCGCCGTTTCTGGGTCACGTCGCCGTGGAATCCAAGCCGCCGCCCGAAGAGTTCCGCGGCGAGTTCATGGAGTTCCTGCGCGCCTACAAGTGCGGCTTCATTTATTGGTTGAAGGAGAAAGCGGGCGGGAGCGAGAAGGCCTCGCACGAGAAGTTCGCGCAACTGCTTCAGCGACTCGCCGATGCGCAGCGCGCTGGCGATTTCGAGGCGGTCTTCCGCGACATCTACGACGGCGCGGCGCTGTCGGATCTCGACGCGAGCAAGACCACCCTCGAGGGGAAGTTCTTGATCTGGCTGTCGAAGCAATAGGACTCGAGCTCGTCGCGCAGCCGCTGCTCGTCACGCCTGCGCTACCGCGAGTGCAGCGCGTCGGCACCCGACCCGAATGAATTTCGCGCGCGAGCGCGCTCAGGCCCACTCCTCGAGTCGCGCGCGCACGCAGGCCTCGATGGTTCTCGCGGAGCGCCGGTAGTCGTCCTTCGTGCCGCCGATCGGATCGGGGATGTCTTCCCCATGTGGATCGAGGAGCGCGATGTGCGCATCGCGACCGGGCGGAAGCGAGAGCGCGAGGGCTTCGCGATGCGACTCCGTCATGCAGTACACGCGGTCGAGACGCGCGATGTCGGTGGACACGGCCGGTCGCGAGCGATGATCCGAGAGCTCGATGCGGTCCTCCTTCAGAACCGCCACCGCGTGTCGCGCCGCGGGTGCGCCGGAACTCGCCGAAACACCCATCGAATAGATCTCGAAGCCGAACTCGCCGATGCGTGCGGGAGGGACGGAGAGACGCTGCGCGAGCACGTGCTTCGCGATCGCTTCCGCCATAGGACTTCGACAGGTGTTTCCCGTGCACACGAATCCGATCGTGAGCCCCGTGACCGCGCGGAGCTGCTCCGCCGTGAAGAGTCCCCCGCGCAACATGTCGAACGCGCCTGGGCCGAGGCGCAGAACGCTCGACGACTCGCACAAGCGCGACCGCCCGCCGTCGACGATCCACTCGACGCGCTCGCCGAACGCGGATTCGACGCTGTCCGCATCGCAGAGCGGCGCCTCGCCGTGCGCGTTCGCGCTCGTCATCACGACCGGGAAGTCGAGCGACGCCAGGATTCCGGCGGTCGCTTGGTGCGCGGGCATTCGAACGCCGGTCCACGCTGACTCGGCCACGGACTCGAGGCCAGTTGGGATGCCGGGGAGCACGAGCGTCAGGGGGCCGGGCCAGTAGCGCGCGACGAGACGCTCGACCATCGGGGACACACGCGGGAAGCGCGACAGCGCCGATCGCGCTCCCACGTGCCACGTGAATGCGCGCGAGTCGGGCCGGTCCTTGAGATGGCGCAGCGCATCGAGAGCCGCCGGCAAGTCGGCTCGGGCGGCGATGCCGTACACGGTTTCCGTCGGCAGGCCGACCAATCCGCCGCGCGCCAAGATCGCACCGACCCGTTCGCGGAGCGCGGGGTCCGGCGGTTCGTCACGCACCTCTGCGCGTCGCGCGACGGAACTCATGATGGGGTGTTCGCGCGCTGCCGACGACGTTCGCGCGCAGTTCTGAGTTGCATGTCTGGCTGCTAGCCTATCCGCCCTCGCGGACCAACCCAAGCACCGCGCCGAGTGCGCGGGGGCCGAGAGCGACGCATGAGCGAACCCACCGAGCCGCCCGACTTCGCCGTGCACGAGACTCCGGCGTACGAGCCCGAGCCCGCGCTCGATGCCGAGCCCTTGCTCGCGCGACTCGCGGCTGGCCTCGCCCACGAAATCAAGAACCCGCTGTCGACGATGGCGATCAATCTGGCGCTTCTTGAAGAGGAGTGGGGGCGGGCCGCATTGTCGCGCAGCAGCGACGCGCCCGAACCGACCGCGCGGGAGAAGCGCTGCGCGAAGCGCGTCCAGACCTTGCAACGCGAGGTCAAGCGGCTCGAGACCATCGTCGACGACTTCCTGCACTTCGCGCGCGGCGGCGAGGTCAACCGCGCGCCGCAGGACCTGGGTGCGCTCGTCCGCGAAGTGCTCGAGTTCGTCGAGCTCGAGGACTCGCGCCTCTCGATCCGGCATCACGTCGACCTGCCGGTCGGGCTGCCGCTGGTGATGC
>JANLUN010000674.1:0-1480 GCA_031363505.1 Planctomycetota bacterium
TTCGAACCGGGTCAGGCCGGGAACGGAGCAGCCCTAAGATCAGGGTTCCATGCGCAAGGGGCCGGGCCCAACATCGGGCTCGCCGGCTTTGCGCCGGGCCCGATGTCGGGCCCTTCCATCGGTGGGTCGCGTTGCGGCTCACCTCCCTCGCCCGACATCTCGCCTCGGCGCCCGGACTCGCGCCATCGCTACACTGCCGTCTCATGTCCTACCTCGTCCTGGCCCGCAAGTACCGCCCGCGCACGTTCGACGACGTCGTCGGTCAGGAGATCGCGACGGCCACGCTGCGCGGAGCCATGCGCGAGGAACGCATCGGCCACGCGTACTTGTTCAGCGGTCCGCGCGGCACAGGCAAGACGACTACGGCGCGGATCTTCGCGAAGGCGCTCAATTGCGCGAAGGGGCCCACGCCCGATCCGTGCGGCGTTTGCGAGCGCTGCGTGGCCGCCGATGCCGGCGTCGACGTCGACTTGATCGAGATCGACGCGGCGTCGAACAACGGCGTCGACTTCGTGCGCGATCTGCGCGGCACGGTGGCTTCGGCGCCGATGCGCGGGCGCTTCAAGATCTTCGTCATCGACGAAGTGCACATGCTCTCGAAGCCGGCGTTCAACGCGCTCCTGAAGACGCTCGAGGAACCGCCGCCGCACGTGAAGTTCCTCTTCGCGACGACCGAGCCGAACAAGGTCCTCGCGACGGTGCTGTCGCGTTGCCAATCCGTGAAGCTCGTCTCGCTGCCCGAGCGCACGATCGCGGAGCGACTCCACTTCGTGTTCGGACAAGAAGGTATCCGTGCCGGTCCCGGCGTAGTGGACGAGATCGCGCGACGCGCGCGTGGCGGCATGCGCGACGCGCTGTCGCTAGCGGACCAGCTCGTGTCGATGGCTGGGGACGAACCCAGTCTCGCGGACGTCGAGCGCGCCTGCGGAGACGGCGGCACTGCGGCCGTCGAGGCGATCCTCGATCACATCGAGAATCGCGACGCGCCCGGTGTCCTGCGCGCGCTCGCGACCGTCGACGTCGGCGAGACGGAGCTCTGCGACCGCTTGCTCGAACTCGTGCGCGGACTGCTCGTGATCGCGGTGTGCGGCAAGGACAGCCCCGTGCTGCAAGCCGATGAGATCGCGCGCGAACGTTGGTCGATCCGTGCGGAGCGCATCGGCGTCGAGCGGCTCCAGATTTGGCTCGAGGAGTGCCTCGCAGCGCGCGAGCGCATTCGACTTCTGCCCGTGCACGCGCGCCTCGTCCTCGAGACGACGCTGCTCGATTTGTGCCGCCCGGAAACCGGCATCGCGCTGGCGGACATCGAGAGCCGGCTGTCCGCGCTCGCGGAGCAGCTGCAGTCGACGTCTCCTGCGCGTGGGGGAGTCGCTTCTCCGCCGAGCGGGGACTCTTCGCCGCGCGCTGGCGCGGTGCACGGTGCGAACGCAGCCGCAGCGACAGTGGCTGGTGAGCTGCGGCCCACGCCGCGCCCTGCGGG
>JANLUN010000678.1:0-8331 GCA_031363505.1 Planctomycetota bacterium
GCCGACGACGCCGGGAAAGTCGGGTGCAGGCGTGTCCTCGTCGGCGGAATCGTCGGGCACATGGTGGAGCGACAACCGTTGCTCGAGCTCGTCGAGGAGCGGAACCACCGGCGCGCCGCTGCGACTTCGTCGATCGAACTCGGCTAGCATTTCGGACAGTTCCGTCGCCGCGGGTCTGGCTTCGGCGACACGGCCTTCCGCGCCGGTCGATTCGTGTTCCGTGGAAAACGGCTCTTGCAGGCGCGCCATCTGGACTCGCGCCGCGACCAAGCTGCGTCGAACGACGTCGAGATCGAGCGACGTTTCGAACGCCAGACGATCCAAGACCGCGCCGAGCGGATCGTCCGGATGGTAGAGCAGCGGATCCTCCGGCGGCGGCGTCGACGCCAGTTCCGCGAAGATCGCGTCGACGTCTTCCGGCGCGACTCCACCGTCGAGCAAGAGTCGCCGCGACTCCCCCACCGCGTCCTCTTCACTCACGACGGAGGCCGCGAAGAACATCGACTCGAGCTCGGCTTGCGTGAGGCGCAGCACCCCGCGCCGGTCTGCGCGCGCGCGCTCGATGTCGCGCCGCACCGCTTGCAGCAAGACTTCGTTGCGGAAGAACGCGGCCGCGTTCGAGAGATAGTAGAGGCCGCTGTCGAGCCGGAAGACGCGCCCGACGATCAGGTCGCCTTTCGTGAGCATGCTCGACCCGTCCGGCTCGTGCACCGGATACTCGCCCACGCCCGCGATGTCGGAAATCCACAGGCCCTGACCGTGTTCCACGCCCGTGACTTCGAACACGCTGACGAACGAGTCGAGCAGCGACGTCGAGGCTTCGACGCTGATCTCGACGCCGGCGTCTTCGGCTTTCGCCAGCACGCGTTCGAGCGACGTCATGCTCGGATCCGTGCTCTCGCGTTCGAACAAGAACCACTCGAAGTGGCGCCGGCCGGCCTCGGCGCGTTCGGTCGTTTCGTTGGCATCGACCGGGCGCCGAAAGAACTCACGCTCGCTGGCGTGGAACTCGGCCGCCAGCTCCGGGTCGCGCACGACGAGCTTGCGCAGCGTCGCGATGTCCTTCTCGATTGTGTCGGAACGGGGAGTCATGTGTCGTTGTGGCCGCACGGGCCGATTCTTTAGTCTAATCGCGTGCGCCGACTCCTCCAAACCGACGCGTCGTCCGCGCGCCGCTCGGCGATCGCCGTGAGAGAGATCCGATGCGAGCGCTGATCCTCCTGGATGCGGAGGGTATCCCCTGGCTGGACGTGATGGGGCTCGCGATCGTGCTCCTCTTCACGGTGCTCGGTATCCGCCGCGGACTGTGGTGGCAGCTCGTGCGGCTCCTCGGACTCGTGTGTGCGCTCACGGTCGCCCGTGCCGCGGCACCGTCGCTCGCCGATCGAATCCACGCGCTCACGGACTTCGGTTCGCGCGTCTCGGGCGGCGTGGCGTGGTCAGCGATTTTCGTGGCGGGGATCCTCGCGGTCGGCCTGATCGGGCGCATCGGTCGCGCGAGCCTCGAGGCCGTGCAACTCGGATGGCTCGATCGCCTCGGTGGAGCTGTCGCGGGCGCGGCCAGCGGTGCCGTGCTGTACACGGGTTTGCTGCTCTGCATGTGTCAGGTGTTGCCGGAGTCGTTTCTCCACGAGTCGCTCCGCGGCTCGCGCAGCGAGCGCGTGCTCGCCGCCGTTGAGCGTGGAGCACCGGTGCTGCTCGATGCGCGCGCCGCCGATTCCGTTCGCACGTACGCGTTGCGATAGCGCGAGATCCGGCGCTCGCGCGTCGCCGCCCGTGCGGTGCGCGCGGGCAGCGTCGTGAGTTGACTCAGGCGGCTCCGAGCCCGGTTCGGCGCGACCTGCTTGACACGCGCGCGCGTCGCGATATTGTCGGCGCCAGTCTTTGAGACTGCGAGCGCACGCGGGGAAGCAGGTAGAAGCCTGCACGGTCCCGCCACTGTGAGTCGTACGTCCGGGATCTCCACAGAGGCCTCACCGTCCGTTCGGACGCTTGCGGTCTTGGGTCACTGGGGTCGATCGACCCTGGGAAGGCTGGGAGTTCCGGGCTCCACGACGAGTCAGGATATCCGCTGCACTCGCGTACCGCCGGCCTCGGACGAGGGCTTGGCCGTGCTCTCGCGGGTGCCCGCGACAGCCGACCTGGCTCATTCGAAGCCGGCCTTTCGACGAACCATCGAACGGAGGTCCGCATGTCCCGCATCAGCATCGCCGCCATCGCGCTTAGCGCGCTCGCCGGCAGTTCCATCGGTCAAGTCCAAGCCCCCTTGCACCAACCCGTCCGTCCGGAACCCAAGCACGGAACGGACGGACTTGCGCACGGGTACTCGCTCGACGAGCGACGAGCGATCGGCGTGTTCGACGCGTACGCGACGCTGTCGAACGGAGACCGCGTCGTCTTCGACGGAGTCGGGATCTTCCGCACGGCATCCGACGGTACGTTCCTCGGCAGCCTCGGCAACTTGGCGTCGTACAAGTTTCCGAGCTTCGTGCTTCCGGATCCGACCGAGACGTATGCGCTCGTCAGCGAGAGCACGGACGGGGTGATCTACAAGGTGGCGCTCTCCGGCTCGAGCGTCGTGCCGCTCACGGATCTCGACTTCAACTTCGAAGCATTCTTCGAAGACGCAGGTCACGTCCTGGTGAGCGCCGCGCCGTGCGGATTCAGCTGCGGCAGTGAGATCTACCGCGTCGACGTGACGACCGGCGTTCCGACGCTCGTCGCGAGCGTCAGCGGCCCTTCGGGTCCGCTCGCGCGCGCGTCGAACGGCGACGTGTACTACGTGTTGCAGTCGGACACGTTCCTTCCGGGGACGTGGTCGATCCTGCGCTGGACCGCGAACCAGATCAGCGCGGGCCCGGTGCTGGTCGAAGCCGACGCGGCGCTCATCGCGTCCGGCCTCGACGGAGGCGCGGACCTCGCGATCGATCACGTTCGAAACCACTTGTTCGTGGCGGAAGCCGAGTTCGGAAGTCCGAGCCACGTCGTCGAGTTCGATTTCTACGGCACGCGACTCGGCGAGGTCGTCGAGAGCGCCAATTGGCTCGGAAACCTCGAGCTCACGTTCGGTGCAGGTCCCGGTTCTTTCGAGGCGTACCAGCCCGCGGCCGGCGTCACGCTGCGCTACCGCTCGACGCACTACGGCGCGCCGTCGTACTCCGACATCGTGACCGTTCGTCCACGGCGTCCGGTCGCGTCGATCAGCGGTCCGGGTTTGACCGGTCCTGGCGACGTCACCGTGCTCGTCGAAGGCGGCGCGCCGAACGGCTCGCTCGTGATGCTCTTGTCGCCTGATCGCCTGTACAACCCGGTCGAATCGACTTTCGACCTCGGCACGTTCTTGTTCCACACCGGCATGGCGTCCGGAACCATCCACATCGTTGCGGAGGTGCCGACGGATTACTCCGGCCGCGGTTCGTGGACGTACTACAACCGAGGAACAATGCAGGGCACCGGCGTGATCCAAGCGTGGATCAAGAACTCGGACGGCGTGCGCATCGGCAGCTCGACGACCGTGTTCAACTGACGGAGCTGCGTGCGGGCCGCGGAGACGTTCGAACGCTCCGCGGTCCGCGCCGCTGCTTCATCCAGCGCGCAGCCCGCGAACCCACGCACAGCGCTCGCGCAGCCGCGGCTCGAGCGCGGCGAAGAGCGTCTGGTCGCTCGCGTGACACGTCTTGCACGCGCCGGCCAGGCGCACGTGAACGTAACCGTCGGCGATCGACACGAGCTCGATGTCGCCTGCATCCGCGCGGAACATCGGGCGCAGCTCGGCGAGCACGGACTCGACCTCGCGGACGAGCGCGGGATCCCCAATCACGGCCGGCACAGTGTCGTCCGTCGCGCTGTTCAGCAGTCGATCGAGCCACTTCATGCGTCGGTCTCCGCCGCGAGCCAGGGCCGCGGGATGCGCAGCACGCTCGCGTTCGCCGTCCGAACGCCTTCTAGCCCCGGAAGCGACGACTTCACTCGCCCCACGATCTCGTCGTGCGCGCGCGTGCCCGCAGCCTGGCAGTGAAGCTCCCAATGCTCGTCCTGCGCGGTGATCCCCCACTCGAGCGTCGCGTGCGCGGGAAGCGACTGTCCGGACGTCCACAGCCACGAACCGATCGTCCACGGCAGCTGCCAACCATCGGCGACGTCCGTCGCGAGTCCAGGCAGCGATCGCTCCGGCCGCTCGAGGTCGCGACTCTCCTTGCGAAGAGTCGTGCGCACGCACGCGACGAGCGGACGAAGCCCGGCGCGCTCCCGCCGCGCCATCAACACGTCGGCGCCGGACGCCGATCCGACGAGCGCGAGGAGCCAGCCGAGCTCGTCGACTTGGCGGCTCGCGTGCGCGAGATCGCCCGCGCGCAACGTGAGCACGCTGCCGTCTTCGTCGAGGGCGAGCAGCGCGTTCAGGCTCGAGAGAACCTGGGTCGCGTTGTTCAATCCGTGGAGCAGGATCGGAAGCAGCGCGGCCGCCAGCGGATCGCGCTGTGCGAGAGCTCGCACGTCACTCTGCATTCAACAAGGCTCCGAAAACGCGCTGCAACGTGGTGCCGAGGCGGGGACTTGAACCCCGACTCCCTTGCGGGAAATGGATTTTGAATCCATCGCGTCTGCCATTTCGCCACCCCGGCGTTGCAGCGCGTAGAGGGTAGTCTCGAGGCCCGCGAAAGCAAGCCGTCAAATCGGTCCGCGATGGAAACGATCAACGGGCTCGTTCGCGCGCTCGAGCGCGAGCCCGATGCCGCGGCCGACACCGACGGCGCTGGCCGCGTATGTGAGTGCTCGCAGAATGCCGGCGGCAAACGCCTCCGGTCCGTGCATGTCGTGTCGCAGCGTGTACACCTCGCCGTCCGCGCCGAACATCACCAGCTGGTGCGCGTACATCCCTGGCATCCGCACGGAGTGGATCGGAATTTCGAGGCCGTCGCCGCGCGCGTTCGCGATCCGCTCGGCCGTGTCGACTGACGTCCCAGAGGGCGCGTCCTTCTTCTGCGCGTGGTGCATCTCCACGATCTCAGCGCGTGAAAAATGCCCGGCCGCGTCGACGGCCGCGCGCTGGAGGAGCCACATGCCCACGCTGAAGTTTGGCACGACGAGGCCACCGAGCGACAGCTCGCGCGCCTGTGCATCGAGCGCGTGATTCTCGTCCGGCGTGACGCCGCTCGTGCCGATCACGGGGCGCACACGGTTCTCCAGCATCGCGCGGCCGTGCTCGTAGCCGAGACCCGCGCGCGTCACGTCGAGCGCGACGTCGGGGCGAAATGCTCGCAATCGCTGCGCCAGATCGTCGGTGCTTTGGATCGCGCCCGCGAGCGTGAAACCGTCCGACCGCGCCACGAGATCGCACGCGAATCGGCCCATTCGTCCCGCGGCGCCGACGACGCAGACGCGCAGCGGCGCGGCATGGCTCACGTCGATTCCTCGCGCCGTCGCAGCGCCGCCACGAGGATCTCGAGGCACAGCTCGCGCAGCGAAAGTCCGGCGGCGGCAGCCGACCGCGGCAAGAGCGAACGCGCGGTCATGCCTGGCAGCGTGTTGATCTCGAGGACGATCGGTTCGAGCTCCGCGCCGCTGGCGCTGCGCGGAACGATGAAGTCGGTGCGCGAGTAACCGTCGCAGCCGGCGGCGTGGTGCGCGAGGCTGCTCAGCGCGGCGAGTCGTGCGCTCGTCGCCGTCGAGAGCCCGCGCGGCGGACAGTATTCGTCCGCGCCGTTGTCGCTGTACTTCTGCTCGTAATCGAAGAACCGGTCGCCGCGCGGCACGATTTCGACCGGCGGCAACGCGCTCAGCTCGCCGCTCGCGTTCCCGAGAACCGCGCATGTCGCTTCGGTGCCGCGCACCCAGGCTTCGACGAGCGCGCTGTCGCCCGTCGCGAGCACGCGCTCGATCGCGTTCGGGATCTCGCCGGCTTGCTCAACGAGGAACGTCGACACGGACGAACCCCCGCGATTGGGTTTGACGGAAACGCCCGACGATCCGAAGCGAGCGATCGCCGCAAGCTCCGCGGAGCGCGCAACGTTCCAGCGCAGGGACGTGACGAGGTGCGCCGGCGCGACCGAGAGGCCCGCGGCCTGCAGCACGAGGCGCGTCGCGTGCTTGTTCATGCACAGCGCGGACGCTTCGACGCCGGAACCGGTGTAGCAGCGGTCGTGGGCTTCGAGCAGACCTTGCAGCGTGCCGTTCTCGCCTTGGCCGCCGTGCAGCCCGAGGAAGTAGAGCGTGTCCGGGCCGAGCTTCGCGATCGCCACACCGGCCTCGACGCGCTCGCTAGCAACGCACCAACGTCCGTCGGAATCGATCTCGATCCGTGTCACCACTGCGGGACCGCGCCGATCGCTTGCATCGGAGGGCGCGCCGAGCGCGGCGGCGACGGCTGCACCGGAGCGGAGCGACACTTCGCGCTCACTGGACCGGCCCCCCATCAACACCACGACGTTCGCGCGGGCGATTCGATCGCGCGCGCGCGCTGCCGGCGTTGCTGCGTCGATTGCGACGTGCGCGTTCATTGGTACACGTGCCCGCGCTCGGTGATCCGCGGCGTTCGCGGCGTCCGCGCGACGAAGGTCTCGAGATCCTCGGCCACGCGCGGATCGACCTCGACGGGGACGACTCCATCGTCGCCGGGTGCGGGCAGCGCCAGCCCGGCGCGTTGGATCCAGTCCGCGTACAGCCCGCACAAGTCGGCGCGCGTCGAGGCCGGCGAGTCCTCGCCTTGCGCGTTTTTCACAGGGCTGAACTCGAGCTTGCGGTCGACCTCGAGCGTGACGCTCGCGCGCGCGGACTGCAGCGCGTCGAACACGAACGTCTCGAACTTGTACCCGTCGACCTGCGCGGGGCGTCCCGTGCGATCGATCACGGACATGCGCTTGCGCGCAATGTGCCACGGCAACTTCAACCCACCGCGCGTCAGCCGATCGACGAACTCGAGATCGATGACGTGCAGCGCGATGTTGCCGGCGCGATACACGAGCTCGCCGTCCGCGTCCCGTGCTTCGCGCAATGCCGCCGGAAGATCGGAGTACTCGATGCACGACAGCTTGCCGTCGATGCGTCCGATCACGCCGACCTTCTCTCCGGCGTTGCGCTTCGCGACGACCTTGGTCGACATCTCGGCGCGCTCGAGCGCGTGCAGACCGAGGAAGAGCGGATCGGCCGGACGCGCCAGCGGATTGTCGACTTGGAAGTACGAAAACTGCTCGACGCCGCGCGCGCGTGCGTGCGCCAAGCCGCCGGACTCGGCGAGCGCCGACAAGACGCCGCCGTGTCCGTTCGGCGCGAGGAACACTTCGTCGCGCGCGCTCATGAGCACGCGCCCCTCGCGATCCAAGGCCGGCAGCATCGCCTGGCGGAAGAAGAACACGGACTCCGGATCTAGTCCGAAGTAGCGTTGCTCCGCGAAGAACGCGCGCGTCGTCGCGTCGTTCGCGGCCGACGTCAGGATGTACCACGAGATCGGCGCGCCGAATCGTTCGCGCGCAGCCTGCATGCGGCGCGCGAAGAGCTCGAAGAGGCTCTGTCCGGTGACCGGACCGACCGGGAACATGCCTTTCGGTCCGTCGTATCCGAGGCGCGATGCCTGTCCGCCCGCGACGAGCAGATATCCGACCTTGCCGCGCCGCAGGAGATCCGCGCCGGCATCGATGGCGGTCTTCGCACGTGCGGCTTGCTCGCCGCGCCGCACGATGGGAAACACTTCAGGCGGAGCGAACTCCGGCGTGCGGCTTCCGGCTTCGGAGCTTGCCGCGAGTCGCGAGAGCTCGGCGGTCAGGCCGAAGTCGATGCCCTCGATCTGCGCCAGCAAGCGCTCGCGCGCCGCCCGGTCGAGCTCTTCCGCGAACGCCAGAAGGTGCGCCTGACCGGCGGCTTCGACACGCGCTCGAACACGCGCCCAAATACGCGCATTGGGGGCCTCCATGGGCAGGCGAGCAGCGCCGCTTCAGACCTTCTCGGTGTGCGGGTCGCTCGAAAGCGTATCGAGGATCTGCTCCATCAAGTGCACCATCGCGTCCATTCGCTTTTCGATGCGCACTTGGCGGTTCACGAGCTTCTCGACCAGCGGCGGCAAGATCGCGTCGCGCGTGTAGTTGTTGATCATGTTGATGATCTCCGCGCGATCGGCGTCCGGCAGCTTGTGGAAGTGGTAGTGGTACTTCGCGTGCAGGACCTCGTCGGTCACGTGCATGCACTCTTTCGTGATCTCGGCCGCGGTCTTCTTGTCGTGTTGAGCGTGGAAGACCTCCAGCTTGTACTGGTGGAGCAGCTGCTTGAACTTGCGTTGCACGTGGGACTCCGGAAGGGTGTCGGGCAGACCCGTGGATCGCGCGTGCGGTCGCACGCGCC
>JANLUN010000693.1:0-2568 GCA_031363505.1 Planctomycetota bacterium
TAGTTTAGTTTTCCTCTTTTCTAATCCAGTCTAGATCTCACAATTATCTATCTTATCTATCTATTTGAGTACTCTGCTTTTTGCATCGTGCAGAAACCCCCGCACACTCTACACCATGAGAAAACCGCATCCAAGGACCTGGAGTGGTTTCCCAACCCGAACAGCGGGAGGAACTACGAGATTCGTTTCGAGTGTCCCGAGTTCACGTGTCTCTGCCCGCGCACAGGTCAACCGGACTTCGCGACGATTCGGATTCAGTACGTGCCCGGTGAGCGCTGCGTCGAGCTCAAGAGCCTGAAGCTCTATCTGTGGTCTTTTCGCGATGAAGGCCACTTCCACGAAGCGGTGACGAACCGGATCCTCGACGATCTCGTGAAGGTGCTCGCGCCGCGTTCGCTCACCGTCGTGGGCGACTTCTGGATCCGCGGTGGGATCCACACCGTAGTAGAAGTCCGCTACCCGTGATCGTCAGGAGTCGCGCGACCGTGCGCGACTCTCCTCGCGCAACTTGGCGTAGCCCGGCTTGATGCGATCGAAGATCAAGCGAATGCGCTCGTTGTAGTGCGCGAACGCCGACTTCATCCCGTTGATCGCGATCTTCTCGAGGTCGTCGAGCGAGCAGCCGAAGTGCTCCACGGCGAGCAAGTATTCCTCGGTCATCGAGGTGCGGCTCATAAGCCGGTTGTCGGTGTTCAGCGTGACACGGAAACCGTTGCGCAAGTAGTGCGGAAACGGATGCGCATCGAGCGAGGCCGTCGCACCGGTGTGCACGTTGGACGAGAGACACACCTCGATGGGGATGCGGTGGTCGAGGACGTACTGCGCCAGCGGGCCCAAGCTGATCACCTTGTTGTCGTACAGGACCATGTCCTCGATGAGGCGCGTCCCATGGCCGATGCGGTGTGCTCCGCAGTATTGGAGTGCCTGCCAGATGCTCTCGGGACCGAAGCTCTCTCCGGCGTGGATCGTGATCGATGCGTTCATCCGCTTCACGAGGTGGAACGCGTCGATGTGATGTTTCGCGGGGTGTCCCGCTTCTTCTCCCGCCAGATCGAAACCCACGCATCCGCGGGCGCGCCACGCGACCGCGAGCTCGGCCATCTGCATCGACAGCATGGCGCTCAGGTTGCGCATCGCGCACACGATCACACCGACGACGACGCCGAAGTCGTCCTGGCCGCGCGACAAGCCCTTCATCACGGCCGTCATCACGCCGTCGAGTCCGAGTCCGCGTTGCGTATGGAAGTGGGGCGCGAACCGGACTTCCGCGTACACGACCGCGTCGCGCGCCATGTCCTCGACGAACTCGTAGGCGACGCGCTCCAAACTCTCGGCCGTCTGCATCAACGCGATCGTGTGCCGAAAGCCCTCGAGATACAGCGGTAGGCTGCCGCGCGCGGCACCCGCCGCAAACCAATCCGCGAGTTTCGCATCGTCGCTCTCGGGCAGCTCGCGATAGCCGGCTTCTCCCGCGAGCGCGAGGATCGTAGACGGTCGCAGGCCTCCGTCGAGGTGTTCGTGCAGTAGGACTTTCGGTGCGCGCGCTACCCACTCGCGACCGGGTTTCTTCAGGCTGGTCGACATGCGCTGATCCTATTTCACTCCCGTAGCTTGGACCAAGTCTGTCACTTGGACCAGGCCGTCTCTTCCTGCAATGGTGCGATCGATGCGTGCCGCTCCGACGCACGAGCAGCTCCGCTCAGCGAGCGAGTCGCTGCGTCCGGATGCACGAGTCTCTCCGCTCGGGTGTACGAATCGCTGCGCTTTGGGTTCACGAGTCGCACCGCTCAGCTCACGAGTCGCGCCGGTCAGGTCCACAACGCGCTGCTCAGGTCACAAGTCGCGCCGGTCCGGTTCGCAAGTCGCGCCGCTCCGGGGATCGAGTCCCTCGCCCAGGTGAGCGAGTCGCCCGGCCGCATACATTGTCGACCGTGTCGCCGAAGTTCCCGAAGCCCGGGCACACGCGCGGATCCGTGCTTCCAGTGAACCCCTGCGCCCCGGTATCTTTCGCGCGTCGCTTTTAGGATTCCCGCGTGCCGAAACCCATCCGTGTCCGATTCGCTCCGAGCCCGACGGGCAGCCTGCACGTCGGCGGCGCCCGCACGGCCCTGTTCAACTGGGCCTACGCGCGGCGCTACGGCGGCCGATTTCTCCTGCGCATCGAAGACACCGATCCCGAGCGTTCGACGACCGCGTTCGAGCTCGCGATCCTGGACGGGTTGCGCTGGCTCGGCCTCGACTGGGACGAGGGGCCCGACGTCGGCGGTCCGCACGCGCCGTATCACCAGTCGCAACGCGTCGCGCGGCATCGAGAGCTCGCGCGCAAGCTGACGGATGACGGGCACGCGTACCGGTGCTTCTGCAGCCGTGATCGCATCGAGAAGCTCAACGCGGAGCAAGCCGCTCGCAAGGAGAATCAGGCGTACGACGGACTCTGCCGCAGCATTCCTTCGCAAGAGTCCGTAGCGCGGGCCGCGGCTGGAGAATCATTCACGCTGCGCTTCGGCGTGTCCGAAGGCACGACACGCTTCTTCGATCACGTCCGCGGCGAGATGGTCTTCAACAATA
>JANLUN010000703.1:0-2085 GCA_031363505.1 Planctomycetota bacterium
GAACGTCGCCAACCTGATCGAGCGTTCGACGGCGGTGAAGGCCGTACATGACCGCCCCGGCGCGCATGCCGTTCGTGGTCGCCTTGAGCCGCGTCACGGGGTCCGAGATTTCCGTGCTCTCGAACACCCATCCGCACGGCGTCGGGCAACCGCGGCAGCCCTTGCGCGCGACCTCGCGCTCGCCGGCGCGGGTCGACCACGCGCGCGCATCGTCCGGCGCGATGAGGTCCGCGTAGTTACGCGCGCGCAAATCGGCACGCGCGCTGTACACGCCGAACAGCTCGAACGTGCCGCCGACAGCACGTTCGGCGAGCCGCGGGGACCGTGTCAGTAATTCAACGAGCCCCCGCGACGTCTCGCTCTCGCGTTCCTCGACCGGTGCGGCGCTGATCGCCAGCGCTTTGAGACCGAGCCGCCCGAGCACCGCGCCGAGCCCACCGCGTCCGACGAAACTCGGAGGCGCGGCGCCGGCGGCGAGGTTTGCGAACGGGAGCTCGCGCTCGCCCGCGCGGCCGACGCACAACGTCGCGCACGCGCCGAGCTCGTCCACGATCGCGCGCTGAGCGCGCACCGGATCGAGCCCGACGAGCCCGGGGAACGACCACAACTCGGCGCGAACTCCGTCCTCGTCGTCCGTGAGCCGCAACACGGCGCCCGTGTGCGTCGTGTTCCCCTGCACCACGAGTGCATCGCAAATGCGCGCGAGCCGCCGACCGAGATCGCTCCCCACCTGCCCTTCCGCGTAAAGACCGGACGCTGGAGCGACCGACGCGATCGTCGTGCGCGCGGCGGTCGCGAGCCCGCGGCGCACGCATTCGCCGACGGCGAGGACGAGCGGCGCCCGGTGCGGGGCGCCGTGCAGCACGCTCTCGTAGACGAGTGCGGTCGCGAGCGCCGATCCCGACCATGCACCGACGCGATCGACTTGGGGCGTCGAGCTCCGCCACTCGGTGGTCTCGAGGCGCGCCTCCGCGACGGGCCGCGGACCGCGCGGCGCCGAGTTCGGCTGAGACGACGCGAGCCGCGCGAAATCGCGCAGCTCGACGGTCAAGACGCGGGGACGCGGTGTCAGAACGCGCGGACGCGGAGCGCGATCCTGTAGGGACTTTGTCACGGGGCCGATGCTAGCCCGGCGGGTAGAGTCTGTCCTGGAATCGAGTTCGAGCGAGAGCTATCCCTGAGCCTGCGCCAGCGCGCTGCCCCGATTCGGACTCCTCCTCAACTACACCGGTGATCGGCTCTCTTCGCGTTGGCAGCGTGCTCGGCATCAAGATCCGAGTGCACTATCTGCTCCTGCTTCTGATCGGGTACATCCTGATCGCGCAGGGCAATGTGCCGGTCCCCGGGACGCACGAGGTCAGTCCGCTCGTGATGATCTTGATGCTCTTCGCGGCCGTGACGCTGCACGAGCTCGGCCACTCCATCGTCGCGCAATCGTTCGGGATTCGCGTGCTCGACATCACGCTGTGGCCGCTCGGCGGCATGGCGCGCATGAGCGAGGTCCCCGAGTCGAGCAAGATCGAAGGACTCGTCGCGGTCGCCGGGCCGATCGTCAACTTCATCCTGGCCGCGCTGACGGCGCCCGTGTGGCTCTGGGCCGGCGCCGGCGGCGAGGAGCGGCTCTGGCTCGTGGGGATCACGCAGACGTTCCTCTTCATCAATCTGCTGATGGGCGCGTTCAACTTGATTCCCGCGTTTCCCACCGACGGCGGGCGCATCCTGCGCGCGTTCCTCGGGCGCAAGGGAGATTGGCTGCGCGCGACACAGACCGCCGTGCGCGTGGGACGGGTGTTCTCCGTCGCCATCGCACTCGCTGGTCTTCTATTCGGCGACGTCGTGCTCGTGATCATCGCGATCTGGCTGTGGTGGATGGGATCGCAGGAGCTGATGGCGGTCCGGATGCGTCACGCACCGACGCCGTTCGATGTGCTGCGCGACGCCGCGCGACGCGCGGCTGCAGGCTGGGCGTCGTCGAATTCGGAAGGCCCTCGCGCCGGGGAACCTGAGGCGGCGCGCGCGCGCGGATTCACGGCGGAAGAGATCGAGAAGCTCGAGCGCTTCCGCGGGAACTTGCGCAACTTCCGG
>JANLUN010000711.1:0-3455 GCA_031363505.1 Planctomycetota bacterium
GCGAAGAAGTCGTCACCGCCCTCGCTGCAGTACGCCCGCCCCAGCGCGCTCCAGTCGAGGTTCGCCTCGACTTCGAGGAGGGCCTCCGCGAACAGAGCGGGCGAGGACATCGCCTGAGTGTAGACTCCCTCCGCCTGCACACGGCCCCGCATGAAACCGCAACCGACTGCCACCGCCGTCCTCGACGTCTCCACCGCCACCTTCGAACGCGAGGTCATCGAGCGTTCGCGAACGGTCCCCGTGCTCGTCGACTTCTGGGCCACGTGGTGCGGCCCGTGTCGCACGCTCTCGCCGATCCTCGAGAAGATCGCGCACGAGCTCGCTGGAAAGATCGTGCTCGCCAAAATCGACGTCGACAAGAACGCCGACCTCGCGGCTGCTTTCCAAGTGGAGAGCGTTCCGATGGTCGTGCTCATCAAGGACGGACGCGCGGTCGACGGGTTCGTGGGCGCGCGGCCCGAAGCCGAGATCCGGCAGCTCATCTCGAAGCATGCGGGCCAAGCGGCCGATGCACTCGCCGACGCGCTCGCGCACGAGAAGCGCGGCGACCTCCCGGCGGCGATCGCGGCGCTCGAGGGCGCGCTCGCGAAGGAGCCCGGTCGCGGTGCGGTGCGCGCGCACTTGGCGCGTCTCTACTTGCTCACCGGCGACCAAGCGAAGGGACGGACCGCGTACGAGTCGCTTTCGCCACAGGAGCGCGAATCGGACGCCGGTCGCGCGGCGGCACTGCTCCTTGACTCCCTGGCTGCCGCGGGCGACCTCGCGGCGCTGCGGAAAGCAGTCGAAGCGAAGCCGGGCGACACCGCGGCGCGGTTGAAGCTCGGCCACGCGCTCGTCGCGTCGGGAAAACATGCAGATGGACTCGAGGAGCTCTACCAAGCCGCGCTCGCCGATCTGCGTTTCAACGACAGCGAGCCGCGGAAGGCGCTGCAGGCCGCGTTCGAGATGCTCGGCGAGCAGAACCCGCTGACGAACGAGTACCGGCGGCGGCTCTCCGTGCTTCTGTGCGGGTAAGCGCTGACCCGCAGTGCGAACTCGTGACGGGACCCGTGCGCGGGCCAGCGTGCGAGTCGACGTGATCCCGCCCTTCCGTTGGGGCCCGCCGATGGCCTAAGCTCGCCGCCCATGCGCGTCCTGTTCGTCTACCCGAACCTCTATACGCAGATGGGGTTCAACCACGGGCTGGCGTCGCTGTCGGCGTGTCTGAAAGCCGCCGGGCACGAGACCCGCCTCGTCAACCTCAACGAGAACCTGCCGCCGGTTCCGACGAACGAGGAACTGCTCGACGTCATCCGTGAGTGGCGTCCGGGTCTCGTCGCGTTCTCGTGCTTGACGCAGCAGTACCGCGCCGGGCTCGAGCTCGCGCAGTGGTTGCGCGCAGAAGCCTCGCGGCTCGCGATCGCGCTGCCGCAGATCATCGTCGGCGGCATTCATCCGACGATGGTGCCGCTCGCCGTGATGGCGGACGGCGCGTGGGATCACGTCGGCGTCGGCGAGTGCGAGGACGCGCTGCTCGAGCTCGTCCAGAAGCTCGAACGCGGCGAATCGCCGAGCGATGTGCGCAACTTCGTTTCATGGCGCGACGGCGTGCGTCCGCGCGCGGCCGGCGTCGGCACGCACGAAGCTTCGCACTGGGTCCATAATCCAGTCGGCGAGTTCCCCGACTTCGCGAACTTGCCCGATCCCGACTACGAGCTCTTCGACACGCAGCGCATCACCGACCAGAAGCACGGTTGGTTCGGCTTGATGACTTCGCGCGGTTGTCCGTACCGCTGCACGTACTGCCTCAACCACAAGATCGTCGATCGCTACAAGGACGAGCTCGGTCGCAACGTCGCGGGCCTGGGATTCTTCCGCTTCCGGCCGGCGGACAAGCTCGTTTCCGAGATCCGTTCGGTTCTCGCGCGCTACACGAACATCGGCACGTTCATCCTCGACGACGATCTCTTCACGTACAACGTGCCGCACGCGCTCGAGTTCTGCGACGCGTACGAACGCTCTGGCATCCGCGTGCCGTTCGTCGTGAACAGCCACGTCAAGCAGCTCGATCCGCGCGTCGCGGAAGCGCTCGGCCGCGCCGGCTGTCGCATCATCAAGCTCGGCATCGAGTCGGGCTCGCTGCGTGTGCGCAAGGAAGTGCTCAAGCGCTTCATGACGCAGAAGGACGTCCTCGAAACGGTCGCGGGCGCGGAGAAGCACCGCTTGCACACGTCGGGCTTCCTGATGATCGGCCTGCCGACCGAGACACATGCGGAACGTTGGGAGACGGTGGACTTGCTCGCGCAATCCGGCATCGGCCGCTTCCGCACGTCGTACTTCTTCCCGTTCCCCGGCACCGAGAGCTATCGGATGACGGTCGAAGGCGGATACCTGAAAGGCGGCGAGAGCTCGCTCACGAACTTCACGGACGCATCGCCGCTCGATTTCGGCGACGAGGAGAACCTGTTCATCGACAAGCTCGGCACGTGCATGCCGTGGTTCGTCAACAGCCGCATGGATCGGTTCCGCGACGCTCCCGCTTCAACGCGGTACAAGCCGCTCGTCGACGAGGTGCTCGAGATGGGCCGCGACGTCTGGGAGACGTTCAAGCTGAAGGTGAAGCTCGTCGACCGCGAGCTGTCGACCGCGGCGACCGAAGCGGGCGAGCTGCACTACGCGATCCGCTACAACGCGTTCATGGGCGTGCGCTCCGACTACTACCTGGCCGAAGAGGCCGGGATCGAGTGGGCGACGGCAGCCGCGAAGCCTGTGGTGGAGATGCGCGAGATGGCGCTCGCCGCGGCGGCGTCGGAAGTGTGTTGAAGCGATGTCGGCGCACAGCGTTCCCGACTTCAGTCGGCTGTCGGTGCTCGTCGTCGGCGACTTGATCGCCGACCATTACTTGCGTGCCGAACCGCGGCGCCTGTCGCGCGAAGCTCCGGTGATGGTGCTGCGCCACATCGGCGAGAGCGTCGGCGCGGGCGGCGCAGCGAACGTCGCGCGCAACCTGCGCGCGCTCGGCGCGCAGGTCCATGTGCTCGGCGTGATCGGGCGCGACGCGTCGGGTCGCGAAGTGAAGCGGCTTCTCGACGAAGACGCGGTGGATGCGAGCGGCATCGCGACGCTCGCGGGCTACACGACTCCGACGAAGATGCGGATCCTCGCGGCCGAGGCGCGCCGCAGCCTGCAACAGGTCTTGCGCATCGACCGGGAACCGAGCGAGCCCGCGCCGCAGGACGTGCGCGAACAACTGGCGGAGAAGATGCGGCGCGTCGGTCACGACGTCGATGCGGTGCTCGTGTCCGATTACGAGTACGGCGTCGTCGGTCACGAGGTCGCCGCGGCGGCGAGTGATCTGGCGCGCGCTGGGAAGATCGTCGTGCTCGATCCGCGTCGCAGCCTCGACGGTTTCCACGGGCTCACCGCGATCACGCCGAACGTCGAGGAGCTCAGGCGCTTCAGCCACACGCTCGCAG
>JANLUN010000712.1:0-4129 GCA_031363505.1 Planctomycetota bacterium
GCCTCTCTTGGATGGCACCGCCTGGCCTCTACCCAGTGATCGATCCGTTCCACCAGGAACGCCTCGCCGTTTCCTCCCGCCACACGCTCTACTTCGAGCAGTGCGGCAACCCCGCGGGCGCGCCGGTGCTGTTCGTGCACGGCGGGCCGGGAGCTGGATGTTCGGCGATGGACCGGCGCTTCTTCGACCCGCGCGCGTTCCATGTGGTGCTCGTCGACCAGCGCGGCGCGGGCCGCAGCACGCCACTCGGCGAGCTCGCGGAGAACACGATCGACGACCTCGTCGCCGACTTCGAGCGCATACGCGTCCGACTCGGCATCGAGAAGTGGCACGTGTTCGGCGGTTCGTGGGGCAGCACGCTCGGCCTCTACTACGCGGAGCGTCATCCCGAGCGCGTGCTCTCGCTGTGCCTGCGCGGCATCTGGCTCTTGCGCCAGCTCGACGTCGACTGGTGGTTTTACGGCGTGCGCGCGCTGGCGCCGGAACTTTGGCGCACCTTCGCGGAGCACGTGCCGGCCGACCGACGCCACGATCTCCTGAACGCTTATTGGGAGCTGTTCAACGGCCCGGACGAGGCTCGCGCGCGCGCGGCGGCGAAGGCTTGGGCCACCTACGAGGGAGCGGCGTGCACGCTGCTGCCGAACCCCGAGTTCCTCGCGCTGCTCACGAACGACACGACGAGCTGGGCTCTGGCGCGCCTCGAAGCACACTACCTGCGCAACCAGCGCTTCACGCCCGACGATCGTCTGCTGCAGGACCTGCAGCGCGTGCGCCACTTGCCGGCCTTCCTCGTGCACGGACGCTACGACCTCGTCTGCCCGATCGTCGGCGCCGACGACCTGCACCGCGCCTGGCCCGAGGCGAGCTACGTGGTGGTCGACGACGCCGGACACAGCTCGCACGAGCCGGGCATCGCGAAGCAACTCGTCGCCGCGATGGACCGGGTTGCGCGCACGGGCAGTCCGCGGCTCGAACCGTAGCCACGTACGAGGACGTGATGAGCCTCGCTCGTCTCAGACCCTCGGCTTCGGCGGCGGCAGGTCGCGCGCCTCGCAAGCCGACTGCCAACCCTGGCGTGCGTGCTGGCCATCGCAGAACGGCTTGTTCGCGGAGAGGCCGCAGCGGCACAGCGAGACCACGGTTCTGCCTGCCAGGCCGAATTCCTTGCCGGTCGCATCCGTGATCGCGAACGCACCTTCGATGCGGAGCGGGCCATTGTCGTTCACCGTGATTTTGGTCATGAGGCCAGAGTAGCCGCGTCGGAGCCCGTCCTGCGCTGCCCTTTCACGATTGGCGCTCAGCTGCTGTTGGGTTCGGCGGCGGCAGACCCTCGGCCCCCCTCAGATTTGCGCCGTCAGTTCGGTTCGCCCGTGAGTACCCACGCAGCCCAGTCGCGCAGGGTGTACTTGGAATTGCCTTGCACGTCCTTCGTCTCGCGCAGCCGCGTCTTCGCTTCCCACAAGGCCTGCCACTTCGGTTTCTTCTCGACCCACACGCGCCGGTAGAAGTCGAGCATCAGGTCCTTCGTCGCGCCGTCCGGCACCTTCCACAAGGACGTGGTCACGCTGCGCGAGCCGGCGAACTGAAGCGCCTTCTACAAACTCGCGACCCCTTGGCCCGCGCGACGCATGTTGCCGCGCGCCATGTCATGTTGGCTCCGAAGCGCGACAGTGCGACGTCCAAGAGCGCGACCGGAACCGACGGCGGACGTGTCATGTCGTCCTACATGTCGGAACGGGCCGGGCCACCGCGGACTTGGATGGACACCGGCAGAGGACGGAACCGCATCGACGACGGCGCGAGTGCCATTCCATGCGGTGCAACTGGTGGAGGCGGTGGGAATCGAACCCACGTCCCAGCATCCCTGCGATCCAAGCGTCTACGTGTGTGTTCCACGGTTTGGTTCTCGTCGTTCGGTCGCCCGTGGACGGGCTACTTCACGACCAGCCTCAGAAGTTTCTCGTCGGTCTGCCCCGAGGCGCAGCTCGCCGACCAGCCCGCTGGTGTCGTCTATCCGCAGCCGCGGGCGTTCCGCGGAAAGACGGCTACCTGATTAATCAGGCAGCGAGAGAATAGTTGTTGGCATGTGATGCCTTCCCCAAGAGGATTGACAGGGTGACTTGAGGTCCCTGACACGCAGCTTGGAGGCAAATGACACCGGTCGAGACCAGTGCGCCCCCTCAGTTGTCGGCGGGAGTCTAGCACGTAGGTGCGCGGGCCCAAGGGTGCTTCCCTTCGATCGTCGTCGGGTGACGTGCTGCCGGGCGGGTGACCTGACTCGTGCGGATGCGCCGCGACCCCTCGCGACGAAGGCACATGGCGCTGCTACGCTGATGTGCTCATGGCTCGTGAAGGAGATATCACGACCAGCTCGCCAGCGCTCGAACCGGCGGACCCGAAACGGTCGGCGCATCGTTCGCTCGCCGGCTATCTCTACCAAGTCTGTCGCGCAGTGCTGGCGTGGCTCGACCTGAAGGAAGGCGAAACGCTCGTTTGCGAAGGCGACGAGGACTACGACCGGATCCTGCTCGGCGGCGAGCGGGTCGCCACGCAGGTCAAGCACTACACGGGACGACTAGGATTGAGGGATCCTGCCGTACTCGACAGCTTGCACAGCTTCCTGCACGCCTACGTCCAACGCCAACATCGCGAACGCTTTGTTTTCTGCACGACCGCCGATCCTCGTCAGGAAGGAGAGGCCGCCGCATTCTTGCGCAAGTGGTCGGCAAAGCAGTCGTGGCGTGGAGGACGAGCCCCGGCGGACTTGGTCGCCTTTGTGCGAGAGCTCCTGAATGAACCCGAATCAGCGATTCGAAGCATCGACGAGAAGTGGGATGCTGAGGAGTGGCAGCGCTTCGTCGCAGCGGTGACCTTTGAATTCAATGAACCCAGCTTGGAAGCAGCACGAGCGCTCATCGTCAGCCGGCTGCGCGGGGATGAACGCTGTCAGCAACTACCGAACGGTGTTGTCGAGACGCTTCTGCCGGATCGGCTGATCGCGAACCTCCTTACAGCTTCCGCGCAGGATCGGCCGAGGTTGCGGGCCCGAATGCGCGACGACATGAACGCACTGTTCCGCGATACGGAGGTCCAGCTTGTCGCGTGGGCCAAGACGCCGGCGTCGGTGCAACTGGCACAGCGCACGGCCGAGCTCCTGCGGCTCGAGCGGCTCCTGCTACCGGGCCGCTGGGCGATGCCGGAGGTTCGATCGATCCGACATCTGCTCAGCCCCGCGTACGAAGTCATTCCGTTCGTGGAATCGGGCCGCGAAGAGATCTTGCGCGAGCTCTCGAATTGGTGCGACCACGCAGGACCTGTCGGTCTGACCCTCCTCGGCGCGGAGGGCGGCATGGGCAAGACGCGACTCATGATCGAATTCGCGAGCAGGCTTCGTGCGCGCGGATGGTGTGCCGGTTTTCTCACGGAGGCGAGCGCTACTGAAGATCTGGACCGAGCTGAACTTCAGCCGATCTTCGAAGGCCATCTGCCGCGGCTCGTCATCGTCGACTATGCGCCGTCGAGACGCCTACTCATTGAACGATTGCTCGGACGTCTCGCGACGCACGTGGCATCAGGCCAGGACAAGCCGGGCCCTAAGATTCGGGTCGTGCTATTGGCACGTCACACAACCGAGTGGTTGACCTATCTACGCCAATCGAGCGATCACGTCGACAAACTCTGGGATGCACTGGAGCGGCGAAAGCTTGCGAAGGTGCATTCTCTGGGCCCGCTCACGACGAATGCAGAGCAGCGTGCTGAGCACTTCTCGGACGTCCTGAGGTACTTCCGATCGGTGCTCGGAACGAAAACCAGCGACGTTTCGCCGGATCTGACGAATCTAATGTTCGAGCGCACGCTGTATATCCACATGGCCGCGCTCGTGGTGAGTGAGGGCGTATCGATTCTCTCCGAACGTGAACTCCTCGATGCAACACTGACACATGAACGTCGTTTTTGGAGCCGATGCATCCATATGCACGCGAAGAGCACGGACGAGCTCACAGCCGCGTGGTTGACGGATGCGATTCCCGCCGCGGTAGCAGCGCTGACCTTAGGGCACGTCCTAAAACCTCTTTTAATCGGCGTTCGGATATGTTCTCAGATGGTCCATGGACAAGGACTTCTTCGA
>JANLUN010000713.1:0-2387 GCA_031363505.1 Planctomycetota bacterium
AAGCGTCGGCAGCTGAGACATAGGAAGCGCTGCACGCGGCGGCCGTCGCAACGGCGCCGGTAGCAACCTTTGCGGCGCCAGCGAAAGTGATCTCGAGATGACGACGGACAATCGGAACGGGGGCAGTGTCGAGGTGCAAAACGCATCGGAGAACTCCTCCCAGGCGAGGCCGGGATCGGAAACATCTCCGAGGACGCGGCGTCAGCCGCGCGGTTGCAGGACGGTGCGAAAGTTGGGCGCAGCCAACGAGGCCAGTTTCACGGGAGCACGTCGAACCCCGCGACATTCGTCGCGTGGCTCGGCGTGATGCCCGCTGCCCAATCGATGCGCCGTCCGACGAACGGCGTGAGCTGTCCGGGCGCCGCGACGAACGTGGCTTGCGCACGACCGCTCGCGTCGAGCGCACCGATCGTCGCTACGAACGGCGGCAAGCCGGCTGCGTTGAGACTCCAGCGCATGAACGGGTCGAAGTTGAGCGGGTAGCTCACACCCGCGATGACGAGGCCCGGTCCAGTTCCCGACGAAGTTCCGAGCAAGAGATACGGACTGCCCGTCGATGCCGCGCCGAGATTGACCACGAGCGGCACCGTGCCGCCGGCCGACGCGCTGATCGTCGTGCGCTGCGAGTGCAGCTCGACGAGCGGATCGACTTGGATCTCGACGTCGGGCCAGACGCGCACGCTCTTCGTGGGGTGCACGACCGTGATCGCGAGCTTCTGAACGCCGGGCACGAGACCCGCGGTGACCGGGAAGCTGTAGCGACCTTGTCCGAGGTCCGTCGCCGCTCCTACTGCGACGATCGGAACGACCGGGCCGTTAGGAACGATCGTCAGCGTCGCCGGATTCGCGAGCACGGGATTGCCGTCGATGTCGCGCAGCTCGACCTCGATCTGCATCTGCGACACGCCGTCGGCGACGATCGAGTTCGACGACGACTCGACTTTCGTCAGCAAGTGATCGGCCGTGCCGCGCAGATCTACGCGCCATTGGTGGTAGAGACGCTCGAGGCGCTTCACCGGCTCGAACGAAGCCGCGTTGCTGACGGCGCGCAGGTCGAGGTAGTAGTCGCCGTTCGCACAGCTCGGTCCCGCCGTCGCGCACGTGCCGTCGATGTCGCCCATGCGCGCCAGACAGATGAACGCCGTGTACGACGAGAACTCGAAGTTCGGCGGCGGAGCGCCGCAGCTCGTCGGCATCGCCGCGTTGCACGAGCAGCGACCGTCGCCGCCGCGCGCGCGCGCGGCTTCCATGCCCGCCATCACCTTCGTCGCGAGATCGCCGGGCGTGTTGAGCAGCGCCTGCTCGGCGTCGAGCATGACGATGTCACCGGTCACGATGTTGCCTTGGATCGCGTAGCGCAGATCGCCGACCATCCCGGTCACGCCGCTCGCCGCAAGGGCCGCGCCGGTGCCGGTGAACGTCGCCGGCACGTCGTCGAACGTGACGATCCCGTACTGGCGGTTCTGGTGCTGCCCGTCGAGCACCGAGAGATCTTGGATCATCTGCGCCGGCGTGAGCCCGCTCTGGATGCCGTTCCAGATGTAGAGTTTGTTCTGACTCGTCGTGTCGATCTGCGACTGACAAGCCGCTGCGCCTTGACCCACGAGGAGCACTGCCAAGCGAGGCTTCAGCACGAACGCCGGGATGCACGTCGCGGAAGCGACGCACACCTCGCCGGTCTTCGTGTTCACGACGACGATCGACCACGTCGCGAGAGCGGGAGCCGAAAGCAGGAGGACGGCGCTGATCGCGACGAGCGCGCGGCTCCACCATCGCAGGGCACGAGCGTGGTGCTTCATGAAGTGAAGTCTACCGCTGGACCGCGGATTCTGGGGCCCGCGTCGCTCACTACCGAGTCTCGGTGAGTGCTCGCTGCGGCGCGGCGCCGATTCGATGGGCGCCGACTACGCGGCGCCCAGGGGCCCAAAGCTGACCAGCTTCGCGCCCGCGCCCACGGCCTCGCCCGCGGCGACGTGGAGCGCCGTGACGATCCCGTCCGACGGCGCCGCGATCTCGTTCTGCATCTTCATCGCGGACAGAATAAGGAGGGGCGTCCCCTTCTCCACGCGCGCGCCGACCTTCACGAGCAGCTCGACGACGATCCCGGGCATCACGCTCGTCACGAGGCCGCCGCCCTTCGACGCTGCACGCTCCGCGGCGTGCGCCGCGCGCTCGCGCTCGTCCTCGAGCTTGCAGCCGTAGAAGTCGCCCGCGAGCGTGATCGAGACCGTGTTTTCGTCGCCTTCGATCGAAAGGCCGTAGCTAGCGCCCTCGTGGAGCACGACGACTTGGCCGAGATCGTCGACCTCCTCGTAGCGCGCGTCGAAAGGCTGGCCGTCGACCGTGACTACGAGCTCACCAAGGCGCTCGATGACGGCGACTTCGTG
>JANLUN010000758.1:0-4732 GCA_031363505.1 Planctomycetota bacterium
CGACGAACTGGTCGAACGGGCTGCGGGTCGTTTGGCCGTGACCGTCGATCATTAGAGGAGGGCGGAACTCTCCGTTCGGGAGCCGTTTTGCCCCACGGACCGGGCATCGCGCGGACTCGGACGGCAAGCTCTTGGCTTCCCAATCCCCCCCCCGGAGGTACCCATGGTCGCCTGGACCGATCTCTTGCTGCCCATCCTGCTCTCGACGGTCTTCGTTTTCGTCGCGAGTTCGCTCGTCCACATGGTGTTCAAGTGGCACAACCCCGACTACCGGCGACTCTCGAACGAGGACGAAGTGCGCGCCGCGATCCGCAAGGGATCACCCACGCCGGGGCAGTACATCTTCCCCCACTGTCTCGAAGGCAAGCAGATGGCCGACCCGGCGATGCAGCAGAAGTTCGTCGATGGACCCGTCGGCGTGCTCTACGTCAAACCGACCGGCGCCCCGCAGATCGGACCGTTCCTGCTCAAGTGGATCGTCTACACGATCGTCGTCAGTGCGCTCGCGGGTTACGTCGCGCACAGCACGCTGACCACGGGTGCCCCGTACTTGAAGGTGTTCCAAGTCGTCGGCGCGTCCGCATGGCTCGCGTACGCATGGCAAGGACCGTCCGATTCGATCTGGAAAGGCAAGCCGTGGGTCATCACCTTCCGCGGCATGTTCGACGGATTGATCTACGCCGCGTTGACTGCGGGAACGTTCGCGTGGCTTTGGCCTCGGTGATGGATCGGACTGGAATCGGGCGCAAGCAATTCGCTCGAACAGCCGATTCTGCGTAGCTCCACTCGCCTCTCCATCGCATGACCTGGCAAGCTTGGTTCACTCTCGCGGTCGCGCTCGGAGCGCTCGTCTGTCTCATCAAGGATTGGCTCGCGCCGTCCAACGTGATGGTCGGCGCGGCGATCCTGCTCCTCCTGGCGGGGATCATCACGCCGATCGAGACGTTCGCGGGCTTCGGCAATCCCGCGCCCGTGACGGTGGCTGCGCTCTACGTGCTCGCGCGCGCGACGGAAAAGACCGGGCTCTTGCAGCCGGTGCTCGAGCGCCTGCTCGGCACGAAGACCGGCGGACGCTGGGCCATGAGCAAGCTGCTCGTGCCCTCGGCCGCGGCCTCGGCTTTCCTGAACAACACGCCGATCGTGGCAATGCTCATCCCGCAGGTGTTGAGTTGGTGCGAGAGAGCGCGCGCATCGGCTTCGCGCTATTTGATGCCGCTGTCGTTCGCCGTCGTGCTCGGCGGCGTCGTCACGACGATCGGCACGTCGACGAACCTCGTGGTCTCGGGGATGCTCGAGAACTTCGGACAAGCACCGCTCGGGCTGTTCGAAATCACACCCGTCGGTCTTCCCGTCGCGATCGTCGGTCTCGCCACGTTGATCCTCACTGTGCCGTGGCTACAGCCCGACCGGCGGCCGGCGGGACAGCAACTGGACGAGGGTTCGCGCGAGTTCTCGGTCAGCATGAAGATCGTCGCGAGCGGTCCACTCGACGGTCGTACGGTCGAGGAAGCCGAGCTGCGCAACTTGCAGGGCGTCTTCCTCGCCGGCATCGAGCGCAACGGTGACCTGATCGCGCCCATCGCCCCCGATCTCAAGCTGCGCGGCGGCGACCGGCTCTCGTTCGTGGGTCAGGCGAATCGCGTCGTCGACTTGCAAAGCCGGCGCGGGCTCGAGTCCGCCGAAGCGCCGCACATGTCGAAGCTCCAGACCGCGAACCACCGCTTCTACCAAGCGGTCGTCAGCGCGAGTTCGCGCCTCGTGGGCCACACACTGAAGGAGCTCGACTTCCGCTCGCGCTACCAAGCCGCCGTCGTCGCGATCCACCGCTCGGGCCAACCAGTACAAGAGAAGCTCGGACAGGTGCGGCTCAAGCACGGCGACACGTTGATCCTGCTCGCTGACAGCGGTTTCCATCTGCGTTGGCGCGATCGCGGCGACTTCTTGATGGTCACGGACATGGCCGGCACACCGCCCGCGGTGACGAAGAAGGCGTGGATCGTCGGCGTCGTCGGTTTGGCGATCGTCTTCGTAGCGGGCGCGGGGCTCGTTCCGATTCTGCAAGCGTCGCTCGTCGGCGCGATCGCGCTCATCGCGTGCGGCGTGCTCAACGCGACCGAAGCACGCGAGTCGATCGATCTCGACACGATCATCGTCATCGCAGCGTCCTTCGCGCTGGGAACGGCGATGGAGAAGTCCGGACTTGCGGCGCACGCGGCCGGAATCGTGATCGGAGCGGGAGGCAGCGGCAGCGTGCACGGCGCACTGCTGGGCATCGTGCTCGCGACGGTCGTCATCACCGAGCTCATCACGAACAACGCCGCCGCAGCGCTGCTCTTCCCGATCGCGTTCGCGAGCGCGCAGCAGCTCGGCGTCGACCCGCGACCTTTCGTGATCGCCGTCGCGATCGCGGCGTCGAACTCGTTCCTCACCCCGATCGGCTATCAGACGAACACGATGGTCTACGGCCCGGGCGGGTATCGCTTCACCGACTACGTGCGCGTCGGTCTGCCGCTGACGATCACGACCGTGATCACGACGGTGGTCGTCATCCCGTGGTTCTGGGGACTCTGAACGGAGCGCGGCACAAAGGGTCGCCGCGTCGTCGTACATCACGCGGCCCGCGCTCCGGTTCTCTACGGCTTCAGCTCGAAGGCCGTCGCAACGAAGCGCTCGCCGTCGAGCTTCCCGTCGATGTTCGCCATGCGTGAGTGGTCGCAGAGTCCGGTCTCGTGGCCCGGCATCTCGACACCCGAGACGAGATGGATCTTGTCCCCCATCTTCACGGCGAGCTGACAGCCTTCTGCGCCGGGCATGCTGAACACGCAGCCCGCGCACCCCACCTCGAGCGTCTGCGCGTTGGCGCTGACCTGGGTTGTCGCGGCTTGTACACCCGCGTTCCGCCCGCTCTCGGAACACGCCAGGAAGAGAGTCGCCACGGCGATTGCCGGCAAGATCGTCTTGTGCATTGTTTGGTCCTCGGTTTCAGGGGGGGGGCTGATCATACAAGGGCGTCAGCGCGAGCATCCCACCAGCTCGCCGCGCGCGACCGTGATCGCGCGACCGCGCAGGAGCACGCGCTCGCCCGCGACGACGACCGACACGCGTCCGCCGCGCTCCGATGCTTGCCAGCCCGTCATCGCGTCCTTGTGCAAGCGCGCGCGCCAGTGCGGCGCCAGCGCGCAGTGCGCCGAACCCGTGACGGGATCTTCGTCGACGCCCGCACCGGGCCCGAAGAAGCGCGACACGAAGTCGAAGCGCGCGTCGCTCGAGCGGCTCGTGACGATCACGCCGCGCACGGGGAGCTCGCGGAGCGACGCGAAGTCCGGCTTCAGCCCGCGCACGGTCGCTTCATCGGCGACTTCGACGAGATAGTCGCCCGCGCTGCGACCCACGAACAGCGGCGCGGCGCCGAGCGCCTGCTCGAGCCCTTTCGGAACCGGCGCCTCGGCGGCGACGCGCGCGGGGAAGTCGAGCTCGATCTCGCCCGCGACGCGGCGCGCGGTGAGCCAACCGCTCAGCGTGTGAAAGCGCGCCGTGGCGTCGGCTGCGAGACGTTTCGACTCCCAGAGCACGTGCGCGCTCGCGAGCGTCGCGTGCCCGCAGAGCCGCACCTCGACTGTTGGCGTGAACCACCGCAGATCGAATCCGTCAGCGCGCGGCGACACGAACGCAGTCTCGGACAAGTTCATATCGCGCGCGACGAGCTGCATCCAACGCTCGTCGTTCGTGCGCTCGGCGAGCAAGCACACCGCCGCGGGATTGCCCGAGAACGGCTCGTCGGCGAATGCATCGACGTGGTGGAGAGGAATGCCCATCGCTGTTCGATCCAGTGTGGAAGCGCTGCTCACGCTGAACGCCGCCCGAGCAACGTGCGCCGGTAGAGCGACTCAGGCGCGAAGTCCGCGCCGTTCGGCCACGTCAGCGTGCGGTCCACCGAGAAGTTCGCGAAGTAGGCGACGTCCCGCAGGGGCGCGAAGATCTCGCCGCTCAGTGCGCTCGCGAGATCCACCTCGCCTTCGAGGCCGTCGCTGAAGCGCAGCCACACGCGGTGTCCACCCAGATAGCGGGCCTCGACGATGTATGCCAGTTCGCCGTTCATCTCAGAGATGTCATTCGAGCGCTTCGATTCGCTTGAGCGAGTGAGTCAGCGCCCCAGGTCGCCCTACTTCGTCGCGAACCCGCGCGTGCGCATCAGCGCCTCGGTGCCGGGATCGCGACCGCGGAACTTGCGATACCCGTCCATCGGATCGATCGTGTTGCCGACCGAGAACACGAAGTCGTGCAGACGCTTCGCCGTCGCTTTGTCCCACGGGTTCTTCGCTTCTTCGAACGCTTCCCAAGCGTCGGCCGCGAGCGTGTCCGACCACAGGTAGCTGTAGTAGCCCGCCGAATAGCTGTCCGACGAGAAGATGTGGCTGAACTGCGTCGTGCGGTGACGCATCACCACTTCCTTCGGCATGCCGAGCGCCGTGAGCGTGTCGCGCTCGAACGCAACCGGATCGATCCGCGTGCCCGGCGTCGCCGCCAAGTGCAGCTTCATGTCGATGAGCGCCGCCGACAGGTACTCGACCGTCGCGAAGCCTTGGTTGAACGTCGACGCGCGCTCGATCTTCGCGACGAGCTCCTTCGGAATCGGCTCGCCGGTCTTGTAGTGGAGCGCGAAGCGGTTGAGCACCTCGGGCGTCTCGAGCCAGCGCTCGAGCACCTGCGACGGGAACTCGACGTAGTCGCG
>JANLUN010000766.1:0-1735 GCA_031363505.1 Planctomycetota bacterium
CGAAAGCGCGGCGCGCGACGCGCGCGGAGAAGTCGCGCGGGATCGCCACCGGCTCGGCGTCGACGAACCAACGCTTCATGTTCTTCTCACCTTGCGTCGCCCCGCGGCACGGCTGGCAATCGAGCAGGTGCTTGCGGAGCGGACTGGCCTGAGCCTCGGTGAGCTCGCCGTCGAGATAGCTCGGAATCAGATGACGTGCGTTGTTGCATTCCATGTCGATCACTCCTGCCCGAACTCGGGATGCATCTGCAGCAGCTTGTCCTTGAACTTGGCGCGCGCGCGGAAGAGTCGCGACTCGACGGTCCCGATCGAGATGCCGAGCGTGTCGGCGATCTCTTGATACGACAGGTCGTCGAACTCGCGCATCACGAGGACGGTGCGAAAGATCTCGGGGAGCTCCGCGAGCACCGCATGCGTCACGCGCGCGACCTCGCGCTTGTGCATGTGCGAGTCGGGGCTCATCACGCGCGAAGAACCCGGCGAGTCGATCACGTCGATGTCCTCGACCGTCTGGACGGGCGAGCGCCCGCGACGCTTCATCGAGTCGAGGATCGTGTTGACCGTGATGCGGTACAGCCACGTGTAGAAGGAAGACTGGTGCTGGAAGCTCGCGAGGCGCGTGTACGCCTTGAGGAAGGACTCCTGGACGAGGTCCTCGACCTCGACCGAGCTCTTCGTGTAGTGACGAGCGATGGCGAAGAGTCGCGTCTGGTAGCGCTCGACCAGGAGCTGGAACGAGGCCTGATTGCCAGCCAGGGTCTCCTGGACGAGAGACGCGTCTTCGGCTGAGTGGGACTCCATCGCGGTCAATTCCATGGCGGGCGAAGAGACGCCGCCATGAGTGGCTCTATTCCCGCTCCTCGGTCGCGGGATGCGCGCGGTCCACGTTGCCCAGGGTGTGACCCATCTTGTCGCGCTTCGTCCGCAAGTACTTGAGGTTCGTGGAGTTGGGAGGCGTGGACAGCGGCACCTGATCGACGACGTCCAGGCCGTAGCCGTGCAGACCGGCGATTTTCTTCGGGTTGTTCGTGAGGAGCTTCATCCGCCGGACCCCGAGGTAATGGAGGATCTGGGCGCCGAGGCCGTACTCGCGCAGGTCGGCCGGGAAGCCCAAAGCTTGGTTCGCCTCGACGGTGTCCATCCCGCTGTCCTGAAGCCGGTAGGCCCTGAACTTGTTCTCGAGCCCGATCCCGCGCCCTTCCTGGCGCATGTAGACCAGGACCCCACGCGGCTGCTTGCCGAGCGTCGCGAGCGCCTTGTCGAGCTGCGGACCGCAATCACAGCGCAGCGAATGGAACACGTCGCCGGTCAGACACTCGGAGTGCACGCGGACCAGCACATCATCTTCCACGGGCGTGCGCGGCCCGTCGAGCCCAGGCCCCGGCATCCCGATGCTCAGCGCGACGTGGTCTTTGCCGTCGATCTTCGAGCGAAAAAGGTGCGCCATGAACGTGCCGAAGCGCGTCGGCAGCGGCACGTCCATCTCGATGGGCTCGATCAGGCGTTCGTTGAGACGGCGCCACGCGATCAAGCTCTCGATCGTGCAGATCTTGAGGTCGTGCTTCTGCGCGAACACCTCGAGGTCGGGCATGCGCGCCATCGTCCCGTCCTCGCGCATGATCTCGCAGATCACGCCCGCAGGTCGCGCTCCACAGAGACGCGCCAGATCGACGATGCCTTCCGTTTGGCCGCCGCGCACGAGCACGCCGCCCTCGCGCGCGCGCAGCGGGAAGAC
>JANLUN010000796.1:0-3819 GCA_031363505.1 Planctomycetota bacterium
CGAAGAAGAACAGCTTCTACACCGTTCAGCGCGACGCGATGACGATCGACGAGCTGAAGTCGCCCGCGCTCTACTTCGGAACGACGACGGGGCAACTGTGGATGGGGCGCGATGGGGGCGAGGACTGGACCTGCCTCTTCGATTCGCTCCCGCCGATCAATTGCGTGAAGGTGGCGGTGGTGTAGCGAGACCTCCCGGGCGATCGCTTGCGGGCAATCATGCGAGAATAGTCCCGGCGCAACTCCGCAGGGCGCGCTTCCCCGCGCCACGATCCCGAACCGAGATGTCCGTCATGATCACACACATCCTCTCCCTGTCGTTCGCGCTGTCCATTCCGGCTCTGGCTCAGGCGTGCGAGGCGCCGAAGGACACCCGCGCTCCGCTCTCAGCCGCGCAGCTCTTCGAAGATGTGGGTTCGATCGAGCTGCAACGGCTCGACGGCAGCGTCTCGACCCTGCGCGAGCTCGTCCCCGGCTTCGCGCGCGGTGACGTCGTCGTGCTGTGCATGACGGAGGTCAGCTGTCCGATCGCCGGCAAGCTCGCGCCGCGGCTCGAGCGACTGTCGAACGAGTTCCGTGCGCGCGGTGTGCGCTTCGTCGGGATCGACGCGAGTGCTCAGGACTCGCTGGCCGAGATCGCACACGAGTCGACCGAGTTCGCGCGCACGTTTCCGGTGCTCAAGGATCCGCGGCAAGAGCTCGCGCGCGCGCTCGGCGTGCGCACCACGACCGAGACGTTCGTGTTCGATGCGCGCGGTCGACTGTGCTATCGCGGAGCCGTCGACGATCAGTACGCGCTTGGCGCCGCGCGTCCCGAGCCGGTGAACGATTACTTGGTGAGCGCGTTGCACGCCGTGCTGAAAGGCGAAGAGCCCGCGCTCGCCGCGACCGCGGCGCCCGGTTGTCTTCTGACGCTGCTGCCCGCGAGCGAGCTTCCCGCCGCGCCGACGTACTCACACGATGTCGCGCCGATCTTGCGTGCGCGTTGCGAAGCCTGCCACCGCCCGGGTCAAGTCGGTCCGTTCGCGCTGCAGAGCTACGAGGACGTGAAGGGCCACGCGAAGATGATCGCGTCCGTGCTCGAGGACGGAATCATGCCGCCGTGGAACGCCGACGCGCGCTTCGACGGCGTCTTCGCGAACCAGCGCAAGCTTCGGCCGGCCGAGAAAGAGATCGTGCTGCGCTGGATCGCGGAAGGCATGCCGCGCGGCAACCCTGCCGAAGATCCCAAGCCGGCGAAGTGGCCGGAAGGCTGGACGATCGGCACGCCCGACGTCGTGCTCACGCCCGAGATCGACGTTCTTAGTGGGAAGCCGCTGCCGAAAGAGGGCTACGCCGTTCCGCGCGAGGGCGTCGTCGAGTATCAGCACTTCACTCTCAAGACGAATTACCCCGAGGATCGCTGGATCCAAGCGCTCGAAGTGAAACCCGGTGCGACCGACGTCGTGCACCACGTATTGGTGGCGATCCAAGGGCCGAGCGGAGACATCGACGAGCGTTCGTACCTCGCCGTGTATGTGCCGGGCGACACGCCCTCGGTGTATCCGAAGGGCTACGCGAAGCGACTGCCCGCGGGTGCGACGCTCGTTTTCCAACTGCACTACACGCCGAACGGCAAGGAGCGCCGCGATCGATCCAGCGTGGCGCTCGTGTTCGCGAAGGAGCCGCCCGACTTCGAGGTCGTCACGGACTCGGTGATCGACAAGAACTTCCGCATTCCGGCGGGCGCGGAGAATCACGAAGTGCGCGCGGAGCGCGTGCTCAAGGACGACGTGGGTCTCGTGGCGCTCTTCCCGCACATGCACAAGCGCGGGAAGGACTTCCGCTACGTGGCGCACCTACCGGATGGAACCGAGCAAGAGCTGCTCTACTCGCACTACGACTTCGCCTGGCAGGAGTCGTACCTCTTGCCGGATCCGATGTTCTTGCCCGCAGGCACGAAGCTCGAGTGCATCGCGCACTTCGACAACTCGAGCGGCAATCCGAACAACCCGGATCCGAAGGTCGCCGTCCAATGGGGACCGCAGACGTTCGAGGAGATGTTCATCGGATACTTCGACGCCGTCGTCGCGGTGCAGTAGCTCGCTAGCGCACGATCACCGGAACGGAGTTCGTGCGACGGAGCTCGCCGGTCGGCAGCACGACGACCGCTTGGAAGACGAACAACGAGCCGACGGTCGCATTGCTCGGAATCGGAAACGCGCGATCGATTTGACCACTCGTCGGAATCGGTCCGAGCTTCAGGCCGCGAATCACGTCGACGAGGACGTCGATCTGCGAAGCGCCGCTTTCGCGCACGCTCGGCGTCTTGCCGTAGTTCAAGAACGCCTTCGATCTGGGATGTCCGCGGATCTGGAAGACGAGCCGTCCGCCGGGTGCCGAGCTGCCGCTGACGGCGAGCGTCGGATCCTCGAAGCCTGGCGCGACGACGTAGCTCGGATCTTCCGTTTCGATCGAATCTCCTGCGCCGGAACAGCCCACTCCGGGGACCAGTGTGACGCCCGAGTAGCGAGCTTTCGGATCGCGAACGAACAGCGCCGAGCCGCCGAACACGCCGTCCATGCCGTCGCACGGCGACGCGCTCGTCCCGCCAAAGCCTCCGCGAATCGTCGACGTGTGGCCGCCGGCGATCACGACGTCGCATCCGAACAAGCCGAGAGCCCCATCCGATCCGACATGCACGCCGTGTCCGCCGCGACCACCGTGTCCATCAAAACCGAATGCGAAACCGCCCGCGCCTCCGATGCACGACGTTCTCGCGATGTGCACCAGCTGCGTCCCGAGTCCGGGCCAATCGCCGGCCGCGAAGACTCCCGGCGAGCCGGGATCGCCGTGCGGATCGCCGGCGTAACCCGTCGAACCGATCATCGCCGATTGCACGAGCTCCACGCGCGATCGCGAGGAGTACAGACCGGCGCCCGCCACCCCGCGCCCGGGCACGGAAGGACAGCAGCCGCTTCCGTTGACACTCCACATGCGCACGTCGATCGAGTCGCGCACGACCAACGGGCCCGTCACGCGCTGCACGATCACCGTGCCGGCGCAGTCCTCGATGCGGATGCGCGCGTGGCTGGCTTGCGTGCTGAAGTCCGTGAGCACCGCGACCTGCCCGAGAGGCAGGTCGGTGACGACTACGTCGGACGTGTGCGTCACGGTGACGCCGGGTTCACCGAGGAGCGAGAGTCCCTTCGTGAGAGTGAACGCGCTGTACGAACCCGATCGAACGAGGAGCACGTCTCCCGGCGACGCCGCAGCGATTGCGGGCGCGATGTCGGTGAAGTCGACCCCGGGTCCGCCGTCGTCGTCGATCACGAAAGTGCTCGCGAGTGTCGGCGATGCCAGCGCTAGCCAGAGCGCCATCCGCGCAAGTCGCTCGAGTCTCATGACACCTCCTACGTCCGGCGAGCCGGAAGGGGTTCAACCGCGCCGCGTCAGCTCGCGGCGACGCCTTCGCGCATCGCCTTGTTGCCGCGCAGCTTCAAGAGCTTCTGCGCCGCGCTCTTGCCGTACTGCTTGCCGAACATGCGATAGACGCGCTTCTTCCAGCGCAGCAATCGATTGAGCCGTGCCGCCTTCGCGCGCACGCGGTCGATCGTCGCCTTGTCCATGTGCGTGCCGACGAGGCCCGCGCCCATCACGACTTCGTCCCAGCTGTCGCCTTTCAATTCACCGCGCTCGACCGCTTCCGTGTGGTAGCGCGTCAGCGGGTACGTGATGTTCACGTTCGGCACCATCGCGATGCCGAGGCGGTGGAAGAAGACGATCGACTCGAGCGCGGTCTCTTCGGTCTCACCGGGAAGGCCGAGGATCATGTTCGGCG
>JANLUN010000806.1:0-1612 GCA_031363505.1 Planctomycetota bacterium
CGCGCGTCTGATCCGAGCTCCGGGTGATGGGCGATGATGTGTCGGAGCCGCTCTTCCGAGAGCAGTACCCTTGAATCGAGGACCGGGCACGGGAGCACGGTGTCCACCAGGAGTGGACCGCATCTGCGCGGAACCGTTGCAGCTCGAGTCGGTCGCGAGTGCCGCGCGTTCAGGCGCCGCGCCACACCTTGACTTCGCGCTCGAGGTCGATGCCCGTCTTCTGCGCAACGAAGTCGTGCACGTCGTCGATCAACGGACCGCGGTGTACAGAGCCAGCCTCCCATCTCCACGCAATCGCTCCGCGTAATCGCCGCGTGAACCTGCAATCGGCGTGCACCGCTCGCGTCCACTTCGTCGAGCGTGCCCTGGCATGACCCGCCTTCCGCGTCGCGATCATCCCGGCCAGTGGCACCATGTCATGAATCGCGATCTCGCGCGCCGCACCGTCTTCGAGTTGGCGACGGATGCGCGCGCGTTTCTGGCGCTGCTCGCGCTCGTATGGCCATGCCGCGCTGACTCGGACGTAGGCGATCGGCGAGCAGGGCGTCAGCGCGCCGGCACGCGCGGCGGCTCGAGCTCGAGCGGAATGCCGCCGGCCTCGCTCGTCGGCTGTCCGTCCTGGAATACCAGTTGGCCGCGCCGCACGACGAGCTGGGGGAACCCCGCAAGCTCGCGGCCCTCGAATGCGGACCACTTCGACCGGGACGGAAGCCGCGCTGCCTCTACGCGCCGCACCGCGTGCGGATCGAACAGCACGACGTCGCCGTCGAAGCCAGGCGCGAGCGATCCCTTGCGCGGAAGATGGAGCGACGCGGCCGCGCGCGACGTCACGCATTCGAGCGCCGTCCGTGCGTCGAGCTCACCACGCCGCACGAGCTCGAACGTCAGCGGCCATAGGAGGTCGACCGAAGGCATACCCGAGGGCGCTTTCGCGTACGGGCGGCGCTTTTCCTCCAGCGGATGCGGCGCGTGATCGGTGCCGATTGCGTCGCACGTGCCGTCGCGCAGCGACTCGACGATCCCCGCGTTGTCGTCCCGAGTCTTGATCGACGGATTGACCTTGAGCAGGTTGCCGAGGCGCGGCGCGTCCTCGTTCGAGAGCAGCATGTACTGCGGACCGGTGCTCGCCGACACGGACACGCCGCGTGCGCGTGCCGCGCGCAGAAGCGCGGCGCCGCCCCGCGTCGACAAGTGAAACACGTGCAGCTCGGCGCCGGTCTCCTCGACGAGCTCGATGCTCGTGCGAATCGATTCGATCTCCGCCTCGCTCGAACGGACCAGGTGATGGATCTCGACGGTCGCGTCGGGATACAGCTCCTTCCCGCGCCGCAGGAGCTCTTCGTCCTCGCAGTGCGCGACGATCATGCGGCCGGCGCGCGCGGCGCCCTCGAACAGTTCGCGGAGCGTGCCGCGGTCCGTCTGTCCGCCGAGGCCCGTCGAGCCGCCGAGGAAGCACTTGAACGCCGGCGTGAACGGCGCCATCGCGGCCAGCTCGGGCAGCGCGTCCGGCAACAGGTTCGCGAGACAACCGAAGTCGACGCGCGAGCGCGCGGTGACATGTGCGATGCGCGATCTCAGCGCATCGAGCGACGTCGACAGCGGCGGGTTGTTC
>JANLUN010000847.1:0-11076 GCA_031363505.1 Planctomycetota bacterium
AGCGCGTCGTAGAACACGAAACTGCCGGCCGCACCAACGTTGGCGAGCGCGAAGAGAACGAGCGCGAGATCGACCGTTCCTGGACCGAGCCAAAACATGCCCGCCGTCGCGAGCACTCCGATCCCGGCGAAGAACGCGAGCAATCGTTTCTTGATGCGCCGAAAATCGGCCAGCGCGCCAAGCGGCGGGGAGATCAGCGCGGCGACGAGCAGGCTCGCGGTCGTCGCCCATCCGAACTGCACGCGCTTTTGATCGTCGGAGAGATCCGCCGCCACGACGCTCGCGAAGAAGATCGGGAACACCGCCGTGATCACGACCGTGAAGAGCGACGAGTTCGCGAAGTCGTAGTACGCCCACGCGCGCATCGCGGGATCGTGCAGCGCGAGCCTCTCGAGCCAACCTTCGCGGCGGCCGGCATCGGACGAGTCGGCGGAAGCCATTCTCGAGCGCGACGCTAGCGCCGTCCGAGCCGATCTCCAACGATCGACTGCGGATTGCTTCCACTCACCTTCGGCAGCGGTGACACTGCCCGTCCGCAATTTCAGGAGACCCCACGATGTTCCTCGCCGCCCTCTTGAGCTTGACTCTGCAAGACGCCTCGCCGAAGGCCGATGCGCCGCGTCTCTCGACGGAGACGATCGCCAACGCGGGACGGGTGATCGGCCTCGACTTCACGTCGTCGGAGCTCGCGCTCATGCAGACCGGCGTCCTCGAGAACTTGGCGGCCTTCGAGCGCCTGCAGCGGATCCCGATCGACAACGCGGTCGCCCCCGCGCTCGTCTTCTCGCCGCTGCTCCCCGGGATGCAGATCCGGCCGTCGCGCATCGCGCCAGCCGAGATCGTGCTGCCCGATGCGAAACGGCCGGCGGATCTCGAGGAGCTCGCGTACGCCGACATCCCCACGCTGGCGAGCTTGATCCGTTCGCGCGCGGTGACGTCGACGGAGCTCGTGCAGATGTACTTGGCGCGGTTGAAACGCCTCGACTCGCAGCTCTTGTGCGTCGTCCATCTCACCGAAGCACGCGCGTTGGCGCAGGCGCAGCAGCGCGATCGAGAGACCGCCGAAGGCCGCTGGCGCGGCATGTTGCACGGCATCCCGTGGGGCGCGAAGGATCTGCTCGCGGTGCGCGGCACGCCGACGACCTGGGGCTCGAAGATCTACGAGAAGCGCACGATCGACCTCGATGCGACCGTCGTCGAGCGGCTCGACGAAGCCGGAGCGGTGCTGATCGCGAAGCTCTCGCTGGGCGAGATCGCGTACGGCGACTTGTGGTACCGCGGACGGACGCGCAACCCGTGGAAGACGTCCGAGGGTTCGAGCGGATCGTCCGCGGGTGCGGCCGCGGCGACGGCGGCCGGGTGCGTCGCGTTCGCGATTGGATCCGAAACGCTCGGCTCGATCGTGTCGCCGTCCGCCGCGTGCGGCGCGTCGGGATTGCGTCCGACGTTCGGACGCGTGAGTCGACACGGCGCGATGGCGCTCTCGTGGTCGATGGACAAGCTCGGACCGTTGTGCCGCTCGGCGCACGACGCAGCGATCGTGCTCGCCGCGATCCACGGCCCTGATGGACGCGACGGCAGCGTGCACGCGTTCCCGTACGACGTGCCGCCGGACGTGGACGTGCGCGGATGGAAAGTCGGCTACGTCAAAGCCGCCTTCGACCAAAGTCCCGCCGACGCGCACGTGCTCAAGGAGCTCGAGACGCTCGGCGTGGAGCTCGTGCCGATCGAGATGCCGAGCACGTTTTCACCGAGCGACTTGCTCACGATCCTGACGTCGGAAGCCGCCGCGGCGTTCGACGAGTTCACGCGCAGCGGCGCCGACGATCAGATGGTATGGCAGGCCGAGGAAGCGTGGCCGAACACGTTCCGCGCGACGCGCCTCGTTCCCGCGGTCGAGTACATCCGCGCGAACCGGCTGCGCACGCAGCTCATGCAATCGATGGCGGCATTGATGCAGACGGTCGACCTGTACGTGCATCCGAGCCTCGTCGGCCGCAGCCTCACGATCACGAATTTGACGGGCCATCCGAGCATCGCCCTACCGAGCGGTTTTCGCGAGGACGGCACGCCGATGAGCATCAGTTTCACGGGACAGCTCTTCCAAGAAGGCGAGCTCCTCGCGCTCGCGCAGGCCTGGCAGCGCGCCACCGGCTATCATCTGCGCCACCCGCGACTTTGAGCTCGTGTCTCCATGGAGTTTCGACGATGTACCGAACGTCTGGTTTGATCCTGATCGCGATGGCCGCCAGCTGCAGCACCACGGGTTCGAGTTCGGTGAGTTTCGTGCGCCTCGACTATCCCTTAGCGACGCGCGGCGACGTCGTCGACGACTACCACGGGACGAAGATCGCCGATCCGTACCGCTGGCTCGAGGATCCCGACGCGCCGCAGACGCGCGCGTGGATCGACGCGGAGAACGAGCTCACGCGCCGGTGGATCAATGCCTCGCCGTACAGACAATCGATCGAAGCGCGCCTGACTGCGCTGTGGAACTACGAGCGCTTCGGCGTTCCGTTGCGCGCAGGCGACCGGTACTTCTACACCAAGAACGACGGGCTGCAGAACCAAGCGGTCTTGTACGCGAGCGAGACCGTCGACGGCGCAGCGCGCGTTGTCTTGGACCCGAACACGCTCGCGGCGGACGGCACGATCGCGCTCACGAGCTACCGCCCGAGCTCCGACGGACGCTACCTGGCCTATGCGCTGTCCGAAGCGGGGTCCGATTGGCAGACGATCCGCGTGCGCGACGTCGCGACGGCGAAGGATCTCGACGACAAGGTCGAGTTCGCCAAGTTCTCCGGCCTGGCGTGGACGCACGACGGTTCGGGTTTCTTCTACAGCACGTATCCGGATCACGACACGAGCGGCAAGACGGCGCTCAAGAATCATCGACTCCAATTCCATCGCCTGGGCACGCCGGCGTCGGCGGACGGGCTCGTGTACGCCGATCCCGAGCATCCCGATTGGGGCTTCGGCGGCGCGGTCACGCACGACGGCGAGATGCTCGTGATCTCGATCTGGCAAGGGACCGAACCGAAGAACCGCGTCTATGTCCAGGACTTGCGCACGAGCGATGCACCGGTCGTGAAGCTGCTCGACGACTTTGACGCGGAGTACGACTTCATCGGGAAGGATCGCGGCCGGCTCTTCTTCAAGACCGACCTCGCGGCAGCGCGCGGCCGCGTGATCGCGATCGACTTGGAGCACAGCGCGAGGGAGAACTGGCGCGAGATCATCCCGGAGGCAAAGGACACGCTCGAGTCCGTGCGTTTCGCGGGCGGACACTTGATCGCCACGTATCTCACCGACGCGTACAACACGCTGCGCGTCTTCCATCTAGATGGCCGGCTCGCACACTCGCCGAAGTTGCCGGGCTTGGGTTCGATTTCGCCGCTCGAAGGTGAGCCCGACGACGACGAGGCCTTCTTCTGGTTCTCCGGCTTCTTCCAGCCGACATCGATCTGGCGCTACACGATCTCGAAGCAGGAGCTCGCGCTCGTGCGCGATCCCAAAGTGGACTTCGATCGGAGCGAGTACGAGACGAAGCAGGTCTTCTACGCGAGCCGCGACGGCACGCGCGTGCCGATGTTCCTCTCGCACAAGAAGGGCCTCGCGCTCACCGAGAAGACGCCGTGTCTCCTGTACGGCTACGGCGGTTTCAACGTGCCGATGAAGCCCGCGTTCTCCGTCGCCAACCTCGTGTGGATGGAGATGGGCGGAGTGTTCGCAGTCCCGTGCTTGCGGGGCGGCGGTGAATACGGCCGCGAGTGGCACGAAGCCGGCACGAAAGAGCGCAAGCAGAACGTCTTCGACGACTTCATCGCCGCCGCCGAGTGGCTCATCGCGCACGGCTACACGTCGCCTGGTTCGCTCGCGATCCGCGGCGGGAGCAACGGCGGACTTCTCATCGGAGCGTGCATGACGCAGCGTCCCGAGCTCTTCGGCGCGGCGCTTCCGGCGGTCGGCGTGCTCGACATGCTGCGCTACCACCGCTTCACGATCGGCTGGGGCTGGGCGTCCGACTACGGAACGTCCGACGATCCGGAAGAGCTGCGGTACCTGTTGAAATACTCACCGCTCCACAACTTGAAACCCGGCGTCGCGTATCCGCCGACGCTGATCACGACCGGCGATCACGACGATCGCGTCGTGCCCGCGCACAGCTTCAAGTTCGCGGCGGCGCTTCAACAAGTACAAGCCGGTCCGAACCCCGTGCTGATTCGCATCGAGACGCGCGGCGGACACGGTGCCGGCAAGCCGACGTCGATGCAGATCGAGGAGATCGCCGATCAGTGGGCGTTCTTGGTGCGCGCACTCGACCTGCACATCGATCGCGCGAGTCCTTGAAAGCACGCGACGCACGCTCTCGGCGTGCGCAACGTCACGAACCGCCGCCGGCGCTCAGGCCGCTTGCACCGGCGAGGTGTGGCCGCTGAGCACTTCAGCGACCTGCTCGACGAGATCCTCGAGTTTGACCGGCCGCAGGACGTACCCCTGCGCACCCGCGGCCAAGGCTTCGTCGCGATACACGCGCGAGCGAAAAACAGTGCACGAGAGCAAGATCGGCAGCTTCTGTGATGTGAACCTGGCGCGAACCTGGCGGCACACGTCGAAGCCGGTCGGCCCCTCGAGCAGGACATCCATGAGAACGAGCGCCGGCACTCGCCCCTCCAGCGCCTCGAACAGTTCCGTACCCGATCGCATCGTCGTGACGTGGTAGCCCGCCATCTCGAGGAAGCTCTTGCGCGTCGCGGCGCTCTCCTGCTCATCGTGGACGAGAAAGATCTCTTGCATCGTGTTCATCCTCGCGCCGTGGTGGCGAACACCTCGGCGAGCGTCGTCTCGCCCGCGAGCGCTTTGCGGATTCCATCCTCGCGCAGCGTCACCAGGCCCTGTTGCCGCGCGAGCGCGCGCAGCTCACCGGAGTCGCCGCCCCGACGAACGATCGCCGCGAGCTCGGGCGTCATGGTGAGGATCTCGTAGAGCCGGACCCGTCCTTTGAATCCGGTGTTCTGACAGTCGCTGCAACCGCGTCCTTCGAAATACGGACCGCCGTCGGCCGCGAGTCCGATGCGTTCGATGAGCTCCGGCCGCGGATCGACCGGCCGGCGACAGTTCTTGCAGATGCGCCGCACCAAGCGCTGCGCGACGACGCCGCGCAGTGCATCGGCGACGTGGTACGCAGGCACGCCCAGGTCGCACAGCCGCCGCGCGGCTTCGGCCGTCGCGAGGCTCGTCACGGAAGTCAGCACGAGCGGCCCCGCCAGCGCGGCTTCGACGGCCGTGCGCGCCGTCTCCGGATCGCTGAGCTCACTGATCATCACGACGTCCGGATCTTGCCGAAGCGCCGCGCGTAGACCGCGCGTGTAGGAGAGGCCGATGCGGCGGTTGACGCTGATCTGCGTCGCGCCTTCGACCACGATCTCGACCGGACTCTCGATCGTGACGAGCTTTGTGTCCGGCGCATTGAGATGGGCGAGCAGCGCGTAGAGCGTCGTCGACTTGCCGCTCCCTTGCGGTCCCGCCGCGAGCACGAGCCCGTCGCGGCCGTAGACCATGCGGCGCAGACTCTCGAGCTGTTCCGGTTCGAGTCCGATGCCGGTGAGGTCCTGCGGACGCTTCGCGACGTCGCGCAGCTTCACAACCGCACCCTCCCCGAACATCGTCGGCGTGGTGGCGATGGAGAGTTCGATCTTGTGGCCGCGGATCTCCGCCCGCGCGCGCCCGCGCTGCGGCATGTGCTTCTCCGCCGGATCGAGGTTCGCGATGAGCTTGAGCCGCGCCGGGATCTGCCGCATCCACTGCTTCGGCAGACACACGCGTTCCGACATCACGCCGTCGACGCGGAACCGGACCTCGAGCCCTTGGGGTCGCGGTTCGAAGTGGATGTCCGTGGCCGAGGCTGCGAACCCCTCGTCGAGAACGGCGTGCACGACGTGGATCACGTCTTCGTCGAGCTTGTCGGTCGCGGGCTCGTCTTCGTCGCGAGCGATCTCGAATTTGACGTCCGAGGTCGCGGTCTCGGGCTCGACTAGAACTTCGTCGAGCGTCGGGCGCGGCGGTCCGTCCTGCTTGAACACGGCGTCGATGCACGCTTCGAGGTGCGCCTGCTCCGCGTGCACGGCGAACACCGGACAGTTGAGCTGCACGCTGATCGCATCGACGTTGTAGATCTCGGTCGGATCTTCCATCGCGACCGTGACGACACCGGCGATGCGATTGATCGCGATCGCTTGGAGGTTGCGCGAGTGGGATTCACCCAAGAGCTCGGCGACGTCACGCTGGACGATGCCCGGCGTCAGGTGGATGCAATGGATCTTGCCCTGCGCGCGCAGTGCGTTCGCCAGGTCCGACTGCTTGACGAGGTGCAGCGCGACGAGCGCCTGGCCGAGCTTGATCCCGCGCTCCTGCTTGAACTCAAGAGCGGCACCGAGCTCCTCGGGCGTGATGAGCCCCTCGGCGATCAGGAGCTCCCCCAAGGGCATGCGCTTTTGAATCGGGGGACTCGCGGGTTTCACGTCAGATCTCGGCGGTTCGAACAGGGCGATCGAGACGCGGGCCCGCCGGGCGCGTACGCGCGTCCCCCGCGAGACCGTCGGCAACCGTTATCGGAAGGCGGAGCGGGAACGATTGAGGGCGCCCGCATCGCGATGTCTCGCGGAGTCGGAAACCGTTTCCGACTTCCGGAAGCGACGCCTGCGCGGCCGCTGTACGCTCTCGCGCGATGAGCTCTTGGGCACCCTTCGGACTCGGTCAGCAGAAGCCGCACCACTTCCGGGAGATGGCGCGGATCGCGTGGGAGAACCGCGACAACCTCGGCTACGCCTGGCGCGTCCTCACGGACGGCGTGTGCGACGGCTGCGCACTTGGAACGAGCGGCCTATCCGACTGGACGATCGAAGGCACCCACCTGTGTATGGTACGCCTCGAGCTCCTCCGGCTTAACACGATGCCGGCGATGGAACCGACGGCGCTCGCCGACTGCGACGCGCTGCGCGCGATGAGCTCGAAGAATCTGCGCGCACTCGGCCGCCTCGCGTACCCGATGCGCCGACGCAAGGGCGAGCGCGGCTTTCAGCGCATCGCGTGGACGGAACTCTGGGCCGAGATCGGACCGCGCTGGAGGAGCTTCGATCCGCGCCGCACGGCCATGTACGTCACGAGCCGCGGGATCACGAACGAGGTCTATTACGTCGCGCAGAAGGTGATGCGTTTCCTGGGCTCGAACAACGTCGACAACTCGGCGCGTCTCTGCCACTCCCCCAGCACGTCGGCGCTCAAAGGAGCGATCGGCGTGGCCGCGACCACGTGCTCGTACACCGATTGGTTCGAGGCCGATCTGATCGTCTTCTTCGGATCGAACCCGGCCAACGATCAGCCGGTGACGACCAAGTACTTGGCCGAAGCTCGGCGGCGGGGTGCGCGCGTGCTGTCCGTCAACGCGTTCCGCGAGCCGGGGCTCGAGCGCTACTGGATTCCCTCGGACCTGAAGTCGGCGCTCTTCGGCACGCGGCTTTGCGATCGCACGACGCTCGTGCGCGTCGGCGGCGATCTCGCATTTCTCAATGCAGTGCAGAAGGTCCTGATCGACACGGGCGCGCTGGCGCGCGACTTCATCGCGTCCGCGACGCGCGGCTTCGAAGAGTTGCAGGCGACTCTCGCGAAGCAATCGATGGACGACTTGCTCGCGCGAAGCGGCGTGACGTTCGACGAAGTGCAGACGTTCGCGCGCGAGATCGCAGACGCCGAGCGCGGCGTCCTCGTGTGGTCGATGGGTATCACGCAGCACGCTCACGGCGCCGACACGGTGCGCGCGATCGCGAACCTTGGACTCTTGCGCGAGTACGTCGGCCGCCCCGGAACCGGATTGATGCCGATCCGCGGACACTCGGGCGTGCAAGGTGGCGCCGAGATGGGCGCGTACGCGACCGCATTTCCGGGCGGACTACCGATCGACGCGCAGACCGCGCGGACGTTCAGCGAACTGTGGGGATTCCACGTGCCCGCCGACCCGGGCGTGGCAACGGTCGATGTCTTGGCAGCGGCGGCGCGCGGCGGAATCGACGCGCTGTACGCGATCGGCGGCAACTTCCTCGAAACCCTTCCCGAACCGGATCGCGTCGAGCGCGCGCTCGAGAGGATCCCGCTGCGAATCGTGAGCGACATCGTGATCACGACGCAGATGCTCGCGGAGCCGGGCGACACGCTGTACTGCTTGCCGGCCCGGACGCGGTACGAACAAGCGGGCGGCGGGACAGAGACCACGACCGAACGCCGCGTCATCTTCTCCCCGCACATCCCCGGGCACGACGTCGGCGAAGCACGCAGCGATTGGGAGAGCCTGCTCGAACTCGCGCGCGCGGTGAAACCGGGGAGCTATGCGAAGGTCCACTTCGCAAGTGCGGCCGCGATCCGCGCCGACATCGAGCGCGCTGTGCCGAGCTACGCCGGCATCGCGTCGCTCGCGAAGAAGGGCGACCAATTCCAGTGGGGCGGCGCGCGCCTGTGCACGGAACGACGCTTCTCGACGCACGACGGCCAGGCGCACTTCCAGCCCGTCGAGCCGCCCACCCAGCGCGACTCCGCTCCGGGGACGTTCGTCCTCGCAACACGCCGCGGCAAGCAGTTCAACTCGATGGTGCAACGCGAGCGCGATCCGCTCACCGGTGCCGAGCGCGACCATGTCCTGATCGCGTTCGGCGATGCGCAGCGCCTTGGACTCGCCCCGGACGACCCGCTCGTCCTGGAAAACGAGACCGGACGATTCCGCGGCCGCGCGTTTCCCGCCGACATCGCGCCGGGCACGCTGCAAGGACACTGGCCCGAGGTCAACGTGCTCATCCCCGCCGGCCGCGTGGATCGCGATGGCGGCGTGCCGGATTACAACGCGCAGGTACGTTTGTCTCACGCAATTCGAACAACCGACTAGAATCCAAGCGCGGTTCGCCCATCCCTCCCCTTCGGCAGGCTCACCTATGCACAACGACTCTACTCGTACTCGCTCGGTAGCTCGATCCTTCGCTCTCTCCGCATCGATATCGCTCGCCGCGTTGCTCGCGGTCGCCACGCACGCCCGCGCGCAAGAAGGACCGTTCGAACCGTGGGTCGGTGAACCGGGGATCACCGAGACGGTGGCCGAGATCATGGCTCGCGATCGCTCGCTGAAACCGTGGGATCCGAGCCAAGGACTGCGACGCGGAGAAGAAACAGAGGAGGGGTACGAGAAACCTGTGCGGCGCAATCTGCCCCAGAATCCGAGCTCGCCCGCAGTCGCATCCTGGCCTCCGCCGACGATTCCGCCGCTCCCGCCGACGCCGCGATCGAGCGGCGGCGGCGGACCGCAGGCGGCGCCGCAAGCGGTCGGCACCAGGTTCCGCGCGGCGACACTCGCGCAATCCGGCTTCGTCCCGCCCGACACGGTCGGCGCGGTGAGCGCCACTCAAGTGCTCGTGTGCGCGAACGGCCGGATCAAAGTGTTCGACAAGGCCGGCCTGCTCGGCGCGCTCAACGTGACGGCCAACAGCTTCTTCAATTCGGTCCGCAACGGCTCGGACACGTCCGACCCGCAGGTGAAGTACGACCGGCTCAGCGGACGGTGGTTCGTGACGATCTGCAACCTCGCGACCCCGAATCGCATCCTGATCGCCGTCAGCAACAGCTCCACGATCACGAACACGTCCAGCTTCACCTTCTACTTCTTCCAGCAGGACACCGTCGCGCCGGCCGGCAACACCGGACAGTTCGCCGACTACCCCAAGACCGGCGTCGATGCCAATGCCGTCTACATCGGCGCGAACATGTTCACGTCGAGCTACGTCGGCGCGTCGGCGTGGGTCATCCGCAAGAGCTCGGTGCTCAGCGGTGGTCCGATCGTGGTCACTGCGTTCCGCAACATCGTCGCGAGCGCGGGCGGCTCGGGTCCATTCGCCCCCACCGGCGTCGACAACGACGATCCCGCCGCGACCGAGGGCTACATCATCGGCGCGAGCAACAATTCCTTCAGCACACTCGTGCTGCGTCGCGTGTCCGACCCGGCGGGCGCGCCGTCGATCTCCGCCAACATCTCCCTCACCGTGCCCACGACGGTCAGCCCGCAGCTGCAACCTGCGCTGGGCAGCACGTTCACGATGGACGCGCTCGATGATCGGCTCTTCGCCGCCACGATGCGCAAGAACCGGCTCACCGGCGTTTCGAGCTTGTGGACGGCGCACAACATCGAGGTGAACTCGAGCGGCGTTGCGAGCGGCTCCGGCAGCCGCAACGGCTCGCGCTGGTATCAGATCGGCAACCTGACCGGCACGCCGACGCTGACCCAATCGGGGACGCTCTTCGACAGCGCCGCCTCGAACCCGCGCGGATACTGGATCCCGAGCGTCGCCGCCAGCGGTCAGGGTCACATGGCGCTCGGCGCGAGCTACGCCGGCGCGGCCGACCGCATCGGGATCGCGGTCGCGGGACGGCTCTCGACCGATGTACTCGGCGCGACGCAAGCGCCGACGCTCGCCGTCACGAGCGCGACGAACTACAACGCCGAGGGCAGCAGCGGACAGCGCTGGGGCGACTACTCGTACGTGGCCGTCGATCCGACGGACGACCAGACGATGTGGGCGTTCGCCGAGTACTGCAACGCGGCCAACTCGTGGGGCGTGCGCGTGCTGCAACTGATCGCGCCGCCGCCCGCGACCCCGGCCAGCTGCTCGCCGCCGAACTTGCTGCAAGGAGCGACGAGCGTCGCGGTCGTGCTCACCGGCACGTCGAGCAGCGGCTCGGGCTTCTACGACACCGAGCCGGGCATGAATCGCATCGCAGCGAGCGTCAGCGGCGGCGGCGTGACCGTCAACTCGATCGCGTGGACGAGCCCGACCTCGATCACGCTGAACCTCACCGTCGCGGGCGGCGCGACGCTCGGAGCGCGCACGATCACCGTCACGAACCCGGACGGACAGGCCGCTCTATCGGCGGGCGGCATCCTGACGATCAATTCGTCCTCGTGCATCACGATCACGCAGCAGCCGAGCCCGCAGACGGCGTGCGTCGGCGGCTCCGCGTCGTTCTCGGTGACGCAATCGGGAG
>JANLUN010000862.1:0-1484 GCA_031363505.1 Planctomycetota bacterium
GGCGCGTCGGGATCCGTGCGCTGCAACACGCCGACTTGACTCGCTTCACCGTCGGTCTTGAAGAAGAAGCACGACGAGAGAAGTCCCGCCGGCTGATCGACGGACATGCCGAAGTACGCGAGCTCCGGCGCGTCGGCCTTCGGCGCCCAACGATCCCAGTAGCGGAACGGGAAGAGGATCACCGCTTCACCGGCGGTGTGTCCCGCGCGCACGGTGCCGAATCGGCCGCGGAAGAGGCCGTCGCCTTTCTCGTCCATCGCGCCGGCGACGGTCGAAGCGCGCGGCATCTCGAGCGAGTTCCCGCTGAGGCGCGTGTAGTGGATGAGCTCCGAGCCGATCAGGATCGTGCCTTCGGGCGGGAAGTCCCGCAGGTCCACGACCTGGAACGCAGCGGCGTCGTCGCTCGCATCGGCCGCAAGGAACGTCACGGGGTGCGACTCGAGCCACGAGACGGGCTCGCTGATGTCGTGTGGTTGCGCGGTCGTGCCGAGCAAACCGCGGCCGTTGGTCGCGACGCCCATCGTGCCTGTGGCCGCGTCGCGCGAGTTGAACGCCAGGATCTCGTCGCCGATCCGCAGGAGACCGCCGTCGGTCGGCAGGTCGTCCAAAAAGAAGTGCGCCGTGACCAACGGGTACAGAATGCCGGGAACGCGAACCGTGACGGGGTTCACCTCGAGCGACTTGCCAGTGTCGCTGAGGTCGCGCGTCAACAACATGCACGCGCCCTGAAGGTCGTCGTACTGTCCCGTCGGCGGCTTCACGCCGAACTCCGCATTGTCGAAGATCACTTCGTCGACGAGGGCCGAGGGCACCGCGCCGCTATTCGGCCCCTGAAAACCGCCGCCGATCACAACGGTCTCGACGACGCGCGGCCGCTCGCCCGAAGGGAAGCACGAGAGTCGCGCGAGCGAGCGCGTGTCGACCACCGGAAGGCCGCCGGCGAGCGGCGGGCTCGCAAGCATCGGCGTCGGCGAGCGTTTGTCGAGCGCGACGTAGACGAGATTGGGATCGATGCCGTCTTGAACGACTTGAGCGGGTTGCCCGGCTTGCGGCACTCCGCCCGCCTGATCCCAAGTGCTGACGTCGATCAAGGTGCTCGGAATGTGCGCGCGGTGGACACGCACGGCGAATCCCAAGCTCTGCACGCTCGGATCGACGAGGAACGCGAAGTCCATTCGTCCAGGTCGCCCGCGATCGGCGCCGTACACTTCTTGGCCGTACGTCGCGAACACCGGCAGGATCGTCGTGCCCGGATCATGTTGGTGAGAGTACGTTCCGAACACGCCGCGGAACTGGAACTGCGAAGCGGCGGCGCTCGAGATCGGATAGTCGACGTTCTCGTTCGTCCCGAGGACGGGCGACCAATCGGCGCTGTAGCTCTGCGCGATTGCCGTCGCTGGCGGGGCGACGGTCGCCAGCAACGCCGCGCTCACACCGCCTCTCGCGAGCATGTGCTCCACCGGTCCGCCGCCTCCGCCGGGGCC
>JANLUN010000865.1:0-4380 GCA_031363505.1 Planctomycetota bacterium
GATCAGCGCGCGCGCGAGCTGGACCATCCCGACGAGAAACGCCGCCGATCCCAGGAAGCCGCAGACGACGTTCGCGCGGCCGATGGGCAGCGCAGCGAGCCAGTGCTCGGCCGGCACTTGGTCGACGAGCCACAGCGCGATCGAGAACGTCAATAGAAGGAAGCCGACGAACAACCAGGGCAGGGCGGCGCGCAGGGCGCGCCGGTTGGTGTCGGCGATCATGGCGTGGGCGAGCGAGAGCCGATTGAGACTACCGGGAGATCCGGATCCATCAAGGTGCGCGGCGGGCATGGAGCCCTTCCATCGGTCCAGTGGGCCCTAGGGCGGTCGCGATGCCCGAACTATGCGGAGAAACCGGTGATGGATCCGAGCGCGGCCGATGCGCGGGTCAGCGCGCGCGCTTGCGAGTCGCGCCTCGCCGAGGCGGTGCGTTCTGATTCGCGCCTCTTCGAGGCGGTCCGTCGTGATTCGCGCCTTCTCGAGGCGGACCGTTGTGATACGCGCCTCTTCGAGGCGCTAGGCGAACGCGAAGACCAGCAAGCTCCCGACCAACGCAACGAGCAGCACGCGGTGGTACTTGTCGAGCCCGTGATGACCCGGATGTGCCGTGTCAAACACTCTCGAGGTCCTCGAAGATCGCGCGCTGGAAGAGACGTGCTTCGCACATCTCGTCGTTCGCCACGTCCGTCAGCAGCGCGCGCGTCGAGGCCTCGCACGACGGCGGAATGCCGTCGTCGCCAGTGAGGCAGCGCTCGAGCGCATCGACGAGCCACTCGAGCCGTTGTTCCGATTCACGGTGCTGCGCCGCGATCGCGCCCATCCAGCGGATCGTCGACGCGTCGAGCGGAGAGCCGTTCCGCCGATTCCACAGACGCTCCTCGTCCTCGTAGTGTTGCTTGAGACGCTCGCGCATCTGACACAACCGGTCGAGCAAGATCGCGCCGGAAACGCGCGAGCGCGGGTCGCACTGGAGGCGGTCGAGCTCGCACTTGATCTCGCGAACCATGTTCCGGAACGCGGCGTGATTCTCCTCGATCGGAGCGACGAGCCCTCCCCATTCGGACGGTTGCGCATTCATGACGGCCACCTCGGCCGTCAGGATCTCACAGCGCCAGCGCCGGGGAAATCGGTAGAAACAAGCACTCGGCGAGGGTCGGCGCCTCAGAGTCCGTCGAGCTCCTCGAAGATCGAGCGCTGGAACACTCGATCCTCGGAGAGCTCGTGGGTCGTGAGATCCCTGAGCAATGCGCGCGCGCGCTCGTCGCAGGGCGGCGGCACCGACTCGCCGGATCCCAGGCACTCCTCGAGCTGCACGTGGACGAGATCGATCTGTCGCTCCATCTCGCGGTGTTGATCTGAGAGCAGGTGGACCCAGCGCTTCGTCGAGGCATCGAACGTCGGAGCGTGCTGGTTCCACTCGCGCTCTTCACGCTCGAAGTGGCGCTTCAGACGCTCGCGCATGGCCTGCACGAGGCCGAAAAGCAGGACTTGGCATTCTCGCGAGCCCGGATCGCACTGCAGGCGGTCGAGCTCGGTCTTGATCTCGCGGACCATGACTCGAAACGCCGCGTGTTCCCCGACCGGCGGAGAGTTAGTGCTTCGTTCATCTTGGGGGGCAGCCATACACACTCCGATCGACGGAAGTGTGACACCCTTCTGGGCAATTCACCCTGCGCTCTGTGGGGTAGTGCGACCGCGCAGTCTGCGTAGTCCCTCAGGGCCCCCCGCGGGACCAGGTTCGGCGGAGCGGGCCTACTCCTCGGGGTCGCTCGGCTGCTTCCGAACCTGGATTTCTTCGACCGTCGCCTGGCGCACGGACACGACGCGCAAGTCGAAGGTCACCTGCTGGCCGGCCAGGGGATGATTGGCGTCCAGGACGATCGCATCAGGCGAGATCTCGAGAACGCGCATCTCGATCTCCTCGTTCTTCTCGCTGTCCTCGTCCTCGGAGAGCTCGACCGAAATCCAATCGCCGGGAACGATCTCGGCGTCCTCGGGGAACTCGCTGCGCGGGACCGACACGATGCCGTCGGGGTTGTAGTCCCCGTAGGCGGCGCCCGGGCCGAGCGTGATTTCGAGCTCCGCACCTTCCTCGACGCCGTCGAGCTCGGACTCCAGGCCGGGCGGGATCTCCTCGTAGCCGTGCAGGTAGACCAGCGAGCCGCCGTGCTTCGACGCCTCGACGACCGCGCCTTCGGCGTCCTTCAGCTCGTACTCGAGCTCGACGATGCAGCCAGGGCGGATCTTCATGCTTCGCTCTTGGCGGTTACCGAGGGCGCGGCCGGCGTTTGGGGCAGTTCGACGCGGTTGTTGCGGTCGCGCGTGAGGTACGTGTAGCCGTGCAGGCCTGATTCGTAGCGGCGGTAGATCAAAGCGGATTCCTCGAAGGTGATCCGGCCGTCCTCGAGCGACTTCTCGACCGAGCGGCGCAGGTTCGCGAGCAGATCGGCCTCGAAGTACTCGACGTACTCGAGGACGTCTTGGACGCGCTCGCCGCGCAAGACGTGCGAGAGACGCGGCCGGCCGGCCTCGTCCTGATCGACGTGCACGACGTTCGTGTCGCCGAACAGGTTGTGCATGTCGCCCAGGATCTCCTGGTACGCGCCGACGAGGAAGAAGCCCAGGTAGTACGGCTCGTCCTTCTTGAGCGGGTGCAGCTCGAGCGTGCGCTTCACGTCGCGCAAGTCGATGAAGCGATCGACCTTGCCGTCCGAGTCGCACGTGATGTCGGCCAGGATCGCGCGCCGCGTCGGCGCTTCGGTGTGCCTGTGCAGCGGGAGCACGGGGAACAATTGGTGGATCGCCCACGAGTCCGGCACCGACTGGAACAGTGAGAAGTTCAGGAAGTACGTGTCGGCCATGTCCCGCTCGAGGTTCGACAGATCGTCGGGGACGTAGTCGAGCGTGCGCGTGATGCGCAGGATCCTCTCGCACGTGCGCCAGAAGAACTCCTCGACGCGCGCGCGCTCACGCATTCCGATTTGCCCGACGTTGAACAGGACCATCGCCTCGTCGCGCAGTTGCAGTGCGTCGTGGTACGACTCCTGGTAGTTCTTCGCGGTGACGTTGTCGCAGACGGCCGCGAAGTTGCGCACCAGCTCGTGCTCCACTTCCTCGGGTGCGATCGGCACGCCGACCGAAGTGAAGTCACTCGTGCCGAGCACTTCCGTGACCAGCACCGCGTGGTGGGCCGACAGCGCGCGGCCGGATTCGGTGATGATGCCCGGCTGCGCGATCTCGGCTTCGGCGCACGCCTGTTGGAGGTGGTACACGACGTCGTTCGCGTACTCCTGCAGCGAGTAGTTCATCGACGACTCGAAGTTCGTCGAGCTGCCGTCGTAGTCCACTCCTAGACCGCCGCCGACGTCGAACCACTTGATGCACACGCCCATCTTGTGGAGCGAGACGAACGTGTGCGTGGCTTCCTTGAGGGCCTTCTTCAGCGAGCGGATCTCGGGAATCTGCGAGCCGAGGTGGAAGTGCAGGAGCTGCAGGCAATCGAGCATGCCCTCGCGATCGAGCGTCTCGACGATGCCCACGATCTCGCGCGTCGTCAGTCCGAACTTCGAGCGGTCGCCGCCCGAGTCTTGCCACCGGCCCGCGCCGCTGCGCGAGAGCTTGGTCCGGAGTCCGATCACGGGCTTGATCCCGAGACTCTTGCCGACGCGCAGGACGGTCTCGAGCTCGGAGAACTTCTCGACGACGATGATCGGCGTGATGCCGAGCTTCGTGGCGAGCAGCGCCATCTCGATGTATTCCTCGTCCTTGTACCCATTGCAGATCATCAGCGATCCGCGGCCGGCTTGCAGCGCGATCACCGCGATGAGTTCGGGCTTGCTGCCGACCTCGAGGCCCATGTTGTAGTTGGCGCCTTCGGAGAGGAGCGCTTCGACGACGTGGCGCTCCTGATTGACCTTGATCGGGAAGACTCCGCGATATGGAGCTTCGTAGTTGAACTCGCGCCGCGCGTTATTGAACGCCTCGTTCATCGCGCGCACGCGCGCGCGCAAGATGCCGTCGAAGCGCAGAAGGATCGGCGTCGAGACGCCGCGGCGCAGGATCTGGCCGAGCAGCTCGTACATGTCGATCCCGGGCCGGTGCGGCCGGTCGGGACCGTCGGGTTTGACCTCGACATTGCCTTGTTCGTTGATCTGGAACAGGCCGAGACCCCACTTTTGAACGTTGTATAGGGTCTCGCTATCGAGGTGAGTCCATCGGGCCATTCACGCAGCTCCTGCTAGGGACGGAATTAAGGCCAGCATTCTAGGAATCACGGCCGCGGACGGGAGAGTCGACTTCCTCCTTTTTTCTACCCGACGGCGGGCTCGTCGCACATCGGAACTCCGGCAGATGCACGCAAGGCGGCGTCCGGAAGTTCGG
>JANLUN010000453.1:0-1862 GCA_031363505.1 Planctomycetota bacterium
CGCGCTCGAAGGCGAGCGCAAGCAAGTCACGGTGTTGTTCGCCGACGTCAAAGGCTCGATGGAGCTGGCCGAGCAGCTCGATCCCGAAGCGTGGCACCGCATCCTCGAGCGCTTCTTCGAGATCCTCACCGAAGGCGTCCACCGCTTCGAAGGCACCGTCAACCAGTACACCGGCGACGGCATCATGGCGCTGTTCGGCGCGCCGATCGCGCACGAAGATCACGCGCAGCGCGCCTGCTACGCGGCGCTGCACCTGCGCGACGCGTTGCGCGGCTACGCAGACGCGCTGCGCCGCACCGAGGGCTTGAGCCTCTCGACGCGCATCGGCATCAACTCCGGCGAAGTCGTGGTCGGCCGGATCGGCGACGACCTGCGCATGGACTACACCGCGCAAGGACAGACGGTCGGCCTCGCGCAGCGCATGGAGCAGACCGCCGCCGCCGACACGGCCTACCTGACGGCGCACACCGCTCGGCTCGTCGAAGGCTATTTCCAGATCCGCGATCTCGGCGACTTCGAGTTGAAAGGAGTCTCGACGCCGCTGCGCGTCTACGAGCTGCAAGGCGTCGGTGCGCTGCGCACGCGGCTCGACTCGTCGCGCTCGCGCGGCTTCTCGAAGTTCGTCGGGCGCGATCGCGAGATGGCGACGCTCGAGAGCGCGCTCGAAGCGGCGATCGCCGGTCACGGGCAAGTGGTGGGCGTCGTGGCCGACGCCGGCACCGGCAAGAGCCGCCTCTGCCTTGAATTCGTCGAGCGCTGCCGCGCGCGCGGCATCCGCGTGAACGAGGCCCACTGCCCGGCGCACGGCAAGACGGTTCCGTACCTGCCGCTGCTCGAAATGCTGCGCGACATCTTCGGCATCGAGGCGCGCGACCGCGATCACGAGGCGCGCCGCAAGATCGCTGGCGAGCTGCTGCTGCTCGACGAGAGCTTCCAGACGCTGCTGCCGATCCTCTTCGAGTTCATGGGCGTTGCCGATCCGGCCAAGCCCGCGCCGCCGATGGGCCCGGAAGGTCGCCAGCAGAAGCTCTTCGCATTCGTGCGTCACCTGGTGCAGGCGCGCTCTGCGATCGAACCCGCGGTGCTGCTGCTCGACGACCTGCACCGGATCGACCCGGGCAGCGACGCGTTCCTCGCGCACTCGGTCGAAGCCGCGGCGCAGACGCGCACGCTGTGGCTGGTGAACTTCCGGCCCGAGTATCACGCCGATTGGATGAGCAAGTCGTTCTACCAGCAGTTGCCGCTGCGCCCGCTCGGCACGGAAGCGATCGCGGCGCTGCTCGCGGATCTACTCGGCAACGATGCGTCGGTCGCGGCGCTGCCCGCGCGGATCCATGAACGCACCGGCGGCAATCCGTTCTTCATCGAGGAGATCGTGCAGTCGCTGGTCGAGAACGGAAGTCTCGACGGAACGAAGGGCGCGTATCGGCTCGTGACCGATATCGACAAGCTCGAGATCCCGGGCACCGTGCAGAGCGTGCTCGCAGCGCGGCTCGACCGGCTGCCCGAGCGCGAGAAGCGCCTGTTGCAGACCGCGTCGGTTCTCGGAAAGGAGTTCTCCGGCGCGTTGCTCGAACGGGTCGTCGCAACGTCGGGCCGCCACGCGCTCGAGGGCGCCGAACTCGCCGACGCGCTCGTCGCGCTCGCGCGCGCCGAGTTCCTCTTCGAAGCGGCGCTCTATCCCGAAGCCCTGTACGCGTTCAAGCATCCGCTCACGCACGAGGTCGCGTACAAGTCGCAGCTGGGAGCGCGCCGCGCCGAGCTGCACGCCGCCGTCGCGCGCGCGATCGAGCAGGTCGACGCCGACAAGCTCGACGAGCGCTCCGCGTTGCTCGCGTATCACTGGGAGCAGTCGGGCGAGC